>JAHHTM010000079.1 GCA_020024675.1 Muricomes sp. | reverse complement strand
TTATCGACATCATCGACCTCATCGACATCATTGTACTCATCATCGTCGCCATTATCGTCGTCATCATTGTAGCCACCATCATCCGTCTTTTTATAATGAGAGTAGTCCAAATCTTTTTCATCTAGAAGAGAAATAATTTCGTCCATTGTCATGTTCTTAAGTGGATAGTCTTTCAACTGTGGATATTTCTGAATCAGATCTTCGATAAAAGCATCTTTTCCTGGTGTATACGAAGAATTGTTTTTCGGTGATCTAGTTTCTTCAGTATCAATGCTATGAGTGAGAACATTGCTGGATTGAATCAGATTATTGAGGTCATCTTTAATCGTATTTGAAACAATGTTCTCCAACTCATTCGCTCGATTTTTGTTTGCAGAGTGTACAGAAACTAAAACAGTGTCTTTAGATTCTGTAAGATAACCATTATGAACCATTGAACCGAGAATTGCATATAGGGCGACATTTAAATCAGTTCCACGCAGATCAAGGTCCTTAAGCACTTGTTCTGCGTCATCATTACGTGCAACCACATCTGTGACATGATCTCGGTAATTTACTTTTAAAAGAATGCTAGGATTAACGTCTAAGTATACAGAGGCGGAAGGCATAACCTGAAACATAAATGTAGAAATCAGGCATAATACACAACAGGCAGCAACGGCACTGATGAAATAAGTATTCTTTTTTTTCTTATTATGAGATTGAACAGCAGAGTCCAAATACCACTCTGATCCATCTGCAGGTGTTACGGGTTCATTCCAAAGATCATCTGCCTTATCTGGTGTTATTTGAGAAACTGCATCAGAGATATGTTGAAGAATTTGTTCATCTGAAATGTGATTCATAATTTTCCCTCCAATTCAGTTTTTAGTTTTTTTAGACCACGACGATATTTTGAAAGTACAGTAGAAACTGGAAGATGTAAAAGGTCAGCAATTTCACGATGTTTCCATCCGGTAATAGCATGTAGAGTAATGATTTGACATTCGTCATCAGATAAAATTTCCAAAGCAGTTTTTAATACCAGTTGATCTTCCAAATCATCAATGAGGTTTATAGAAGATTCCAAAGACATTTCTTCTATAGGTTGGCATGAAAGAAATTTTTGTCGACGTAATTTCATTAAACATAAGTTTCTTGAAATGGTGAGGATCCATGCTAATAGTTTTCCTTGTGACTGATACAAAGCGGCTGCTGAACGAACTTTTAAGAAGGTATCCTGCAGGACATCTTCTGCATCAGCAGGATTCTTAAGAATAGATAAAGCATATGCATATACACTTTTACCAGTCAATTTATAGAGTGCAGTAAATGCCTCCTTATCGCCTTCAGCTACTCTGAGTATAAGAGCATCATCAACCACGAGTTTCTTGTGACTTGGACTGTTGTCGGTAATGGAAGCAAACAGTAACATAATCTATCATCTCCTATATTATGATAATGTGTTTATTATAACTCATTTTTCTCTCTTTTAACAAGCCCCATCATAATCGTAAGATTTCCATTACGGCAACGAAGTTCATCTATAAACTCTTTTTGTTGTGACATATTTCGCATTTCGATAAGATAAGATAATTCATACATGGTCCCCATGTTAGTTGTTTTAACACGATCTAAATCAGAATGTGTTGTATATTTCTGAAACAGGTCATCAAAGATTCCATCATAATCTAAATCTTCAGGTATCGTTATCTTTAGCAATCTTTCATTAGAGCTTACGTTACCAAAATCCGCTTTTTCCAGAAGTAGGAACGCAGTGCCCGCAATGAAGGTTATTAATATTGCCAAAGATAGAAATCCCATTCCTACTGACAAGCCTACGGCCATTGCAAAGAAAAGAAATCCGATTTCTTTTGCAGTTCCAGGAGCACTTCGAAACCGTACTAGTCCAAAGGCACCCAATACAGCGACAGAGGCACCAAGATTTCCATTTACAATCATGATTACAGCAGTAACTAACATAGGCATAAGTGCCAGAATAATGGGAAATCCATGACAAACAGCACATTTACGATAAACCATAGCAATAATTAGACCTAATACAAGTGAAACAGCAAATGCAAGCAACACACTCCATATTTCAAAAGTTCCTACATGAAAAATACTTTTTAACATATTTTTTTCCTCCTAAGTTCATTCCAGTTTTCTATTTGGTGTATCATCAATTCTTCCGGATGAAACATGCCATACTGGGTTTTATAAATATTTCCGTATTTAGAAAAAGATACAGGATATATACTCAAATCTGAAAGTATGTGAGCAAACCAAAGGGGTGTGGCGCCCATTACTTTACTTTCCATCAGATAATAACTGGATGGCAGAAGTTTTTTCCCTTTATCCCCTTTTTCAAGTCCCGTATCTACCTGTCGACTGCGAATATTCTGATCAAATGTTACTCGAAAATCAGGATTGTCTTTTTGGAATAATGCGATTCGATCATAAGCAAGATATACACCACGTTTGAGGGAATAGCGATGCAAAAAGAAGTCAATCTCATTTAAAATCTGACAGTGATTATTTGGTGTTATTCCACGTTCAACATAATCATAAGCTTCTTTTAGCGTTAAGGGGATTCTTCGCTTATTGACAATTTTGTTATATTTCTTTTTGATTTCCAAAAATACAGTACTGTCTAGTGATGGAATACCATAACTTCGAAGTCGCAGTTTTTCTTTATAAACAGGTTTTTCAATCGAACGTCGGATTAGATCATAATCCTGTGTATCGTAATAAATATTACAAATAGTATGTAAACCATATTGGTCAACTGACATATATGGTTCTAGACGTTTGCGTAACTCAAGATAAATATCTTCCCTCATTAGATATTTTTTTTCGTATCTGTTGAAAACAGTCTGAGCCACAAATAACACCTCCTTAGCGTTTGAGTTTTTGAGAACTTTCTAATGTATTTCCGTCACTAATAATTAAAACATTTCCATCCTTGGTTTCATAAATATATGGGCAATGGGAATGCAAAAGGTTTAAGGTTTTCTCATCAGCGGGATTTTTTTCGGAAGAGCAGATTACGGAAATTTCCGGGTCCAGTTTTTCAACAAGCTCTTTTAATGCAGTGGTATAAATTCCATGATGAGGCACTTTTAAAAAGTTACATTTTGTCTCATGTTCACTTTTTAACCACTCTCGAATTCTTTGTTTTTCAGCATCACCCGTAAATACAAGGCGATTATTACCATGAGTGATTGTTGTAATTAAAGAAAAGTTATTATCATAGTCGCTATTCAAATCATCAATATGATAAGAAGCTGGTGGCTCGATCAAAACTTGAGCATCTCCAAAAACGAATGAATCCGAATCAGTCAGTTTGTGGATGGAGGCAGAACTGTTTTTTACAGCATTCAGAAAATCTGTGTATTCCACATGAGTTCCTTCATAGTTAGGAACATAGATGTCTTTTACGTTCATCCGTTCAAGCACGGTATCAGCACCACCAACATGATCCTGATCAAAATGTGTGATGATCATGGCATCTACCTTTGTAATGGCATTGTTTTGCAAAAATTCTACAACCTCTTCACCATCATCTTCTTCACCGGTATCAATTAACAATGCGTGTTTTCCTGATAAAGCAATAATTGCATCTGCTTTTCCTACCTTAAGAAGTGTAATAGTTAAAGGTGTTTTCGTAGGCTTTAGTTGAGAAGTACAGCCAGAAAGTGGAATTAATATGGCGAAGATCAACATAAAGCTTAATAGATGTTTCATAATATTTTTATTTCTCATATACACTCTCCTTTGTTGTTTCTATAAAGAGAATGTTTCATAAAGCTGTTTTATTGCATTATTAAAAAATAAATATTGGATTCTGTAAAACTAAACATTAAAAATGGAATTGGTGAGCATGAACTTATGATTAGTGGTGGTAAATTAATTAACAAATACAAAGAACACGGTAAATAATGATTATATAATGAGGGGGCTGTCGCTTTACCGATTAAAAAATCGTGAGCAGTAGCTTCCTTTTTTTATGTTGTGGACAATTTCCTAACTATTTAATAAATTAAAATGAAGCGATTTACTTGACATTAAAATATTACAGATGTAAGATTTAATAAAATTATAGCAGGAAGAAAGAGTGAAATATGAAGAAAAATATTTATAATACCTGTAAAGGAAAGGGAGTATTTCTAGTTATTATTTGCATCATCTTTTTGTCCGGATGTAGGAAAATGGATTTTTTTGAAGAAGGTAAGTTGGTGACTCAAACGATTCAGCAAAAAAAGATAGATGCAGAGTTTGTGGATTTGATAGCGGGAACCAAAGAACTCTATGACAATGCGTTAGAAAAGAATCAACTAAATAGTCTTAAATTTCAAAAGCAATTGATAGATTACTTGGGGAATAAAGGAAATGTGGCAGTTGATATAAATAATCAAATAGACATGGTTCATGCAGAACAGGTGGAAAAGTTTTGCGAGAAAGCAAAACAGAGAAAAAAGGCAAATGTAATTATATATTCTGTAGTGGAAGGAGGTACAGTTGTTCGTTATGAATTAAATACGGATGGAAAGGGTATGGATGCTATTGTTAGTACAGTTCATTGGATTAATAGCAATCCCTGTATGGATTATTATCATGAATTTAAAGTACATTCATGGAATTATACAGAGAAAGGGTATTTTTTTATAGAAGAATATAAACCACCTGGGTTTGATGGAGCACCAGGACAAACTGGATTTCGCGTAAAACCTCTTGACCAGAAGCTTAGAGAGTTGAATCAAAGGTATGTATTGCCAATAGGATATAAATTAAATAACATGCTTATTACAGAGTGGAATGAACAAGATTATTCAAACCTAAATTTTTATGATTTGTATGAACTGATGTATCCACTTTTGTATGGAAAAGATGTCCCATATGTTGCAGAAGCTGGAGTAGAGTATCAGATCCCTAAAGATGAGTTTGAAAATGTATTTCATACATATTTTCAAATAAAGAGTGAGCAGATTCAAGAAAATGCAAATTATAATCTAAGCACACAAAGTTACCAATATCGCCCAAGAGGAATACATGATTGTGAGCTTCCTTATGAACCATATCCAGAGGTTATATCATATGAAGAACTAGGAAATGGAAAGTTGAAACTTGTCATAGAAGCAGTTTGGGAAAAAGAGAAATCGGATCATGCAATAAAAAGTGAATTAGTCGTACAACCTTTGAAAAATGGAAAAATTCATTATTTGTCAAATAAGGTTCTTTCATCAAAAGAGGATGAGGCAAGGTGGTACCGACCAAGGTTGACGGATGAAGAGTGGACAAAATTTTATGCAGATACAGGCGAGTAGCATATTTTTTTATATACAAAAGGGAGAATATATGGGAGTAAAAAAACTGATTTTACTGATTATTTTAGTTCTAGGAATGTCGCTATGCTCTTGTTGCAATAGAGAAAAACAACAGGAAAATATTGAAAAACAGAAAATAGAGATATTGGAAGAGCTCTATGAAAAAGGATATGATCTTCCGATAAAAGAGTCAGATCAAAGGGAAGCGGAAGAAGAATGTATTGCTGCTATAAAACGGACAGAAGATATTTATGTAGAGACAGGTAGTGGGAATTCAGATCATGTAGTATTGAATGATTCTGCAATGGAACAGATGAAAAAAGAAATTAGCAAAACAAAGAATCCTGTAATCAGTTCAGAAAAATATTCAGTTATGGAAAATTATCAGGTCATGGAAAAATTTTTGCATAACGCAGAGCAACGAAAGAAAGGAGAAGTTGTTTTATACAATATTTTCCAAGATGGCAGTATCGAGAGGAATAAATATCTTTATGATGGAGAAGAAATGTATTTATTAGTAACCAGAGCAATCCGGGATGATATAGGGAATCCGATGATTATGTACAATACATATACAAAAATCAATCAGTGGAGATATACAGAAAAAGGGTGGTTCGAATATGAATTGTGTGTGCCAGAACCACCAGAAGTAACAGAAATTGTGGACGGAAGTTGCCTAATCAGGGTAAGACCACTAGAGGAAAAATGTATTGAATTATCGAAAAAATGTGTACTTCCATTAGGATATAAGGGGAATAATTTGTTGTGTTCTAATTGGGATATTAATAATTTAGAAGATTTGGATTACAACGGAATGTATGAATTTCTATATCAAATGAAATATGGAAAAAAATTCATTATGCAGGAAGGAAAAACAGGAATTCCTGCACAAGAATTCGAACAATTGATTATGAATTACATTCCTGTAACTGCGGGGCAAATACAGAAAATGGC
>JAHHTM010000078.1 GCA_020024675.1 Muricomes sp. | reverse complement strand
AACGGAATTGTATCGTACCTTTTTTTATGCAATGGAAAGCGTGTGCGTTAGAATTGTCAGCAAAATTAAATGCTGCCAATGTTATTTTTCATTCATTGCAACCTTAATTGCTTCGGTAATATTAGGTTGAAAATTCTCTTCTCCAACAAGTTTGTCAAATTTTGCTTTTCGAAATACTGACATTGGCTGCTGATTTACGTGAGAAAAAATAACTCTGATTCCAAGATCCTTACATTCTTTCCAGAAAACAGTCAGTCCATTTAATGCAGTGACATCAAGAGCCGGAACACCTTTCATACGAAGAATTAAAAGTGTTTTTCCATGATTGTCACAGATATGAGGAATTTTGTCTACAGCACCAAAAAACATTGGTCCGATCATTTCATATACCATAACATGATCTGGTACATCTTTAAGATAAGCCTTTTTATTGTTTGAATCACCTACATATTCCCATTCTGTGAAATCGGATACATCAGCCATACGTTTCATAAAGAGCAGACAGGAAAGTGTCATACCAACACCAATGGCAAGAACAAGATCAAAGATTACAGTCAGGAAGAAAGTAGTAAGAAGCACAGCAATATCACTTTTTGGAGATGTGCGAATTGTTTTTACTACAGTACGCCAGCCACTCATATTGTAGGCAACTTGGAAAAGAACAGCTGCGATACAAGGCATTGGGATCAGAGCAGCATATGGCATTAAGAGAATTAGCACAAGAAAAAGTGTAATGGCATGTACGATTCCGGCAATAGGAGAACGACCTCCATTTTTGATGTTTGCAGCAGTACGAGCAATAGCTCCTGTAGCAGGAATTCCGCCAAAGAGAGCGGAAGCGGCATTTCCGGCACCTTGTGCAATCAATTCTGTATTTGAATTATGTGTGCTTCCGATCATTTCATCAGCAACAACTGCAGAAAGTAAAGATTCAATGGCTGCAAGTATAGCAATTGTAAATGCGTCTGGTAATACAGCGGATATTGTGCTGAAAGAAAACTCAGGCATTTGGAAATGTGGTGGTGTACTTGAAATTGTATATAGATCTCCAATTGTATTGACAGGCATTTGTAATACTTTTACCAGTATAGCTGTAGCAATAACAGCAATCAGAGATGATGGGATTTTCTTTGAAACTTTTGGCCAGAAGATTAAAATGACAAGAGCAATACATCCGATAAGCAATGCTGAGAAATTAGTTGTGTTGATACAGGATGAAACTTCTTTTAATTTATCCATTGTTTCAATTGGAGCATTTTTAAAAGTAAGTCCGAGGAAATCTTTCAATTGTCCAATTACGATTGTAACAGCGATTCCGGCAGTAAATCCGAGGGTAATCGTGCTTGGAATAAATTTGATCAGGCTTCCCATCTTAAAAAGTCCCATGATTATAAGTATAATGCCGGCTAGAATTGTAGCAACTGCAAGACCATCCATTCCATTTCTGGCAACGATGCCGGCAACAATTGTAGCAAAAGCAGCAGTTGGTCCGGCAATCTGAACTTTACTTCCTCCAAGAACAGAAATGACAAAACCTGCTATGATGGCAGTGTAAAGACCTTGCTCAGGCGAAACACCTGATGCCAGTGCAAGAGCAATAGAAAGTGGCAATGCAATGATTGCTACAATGATACCTGAAACGATATCTTTCATAAAATCATTTTTGGAGTAGTGCTTTAGAGAAAGCAATAGCTCCGGTGTAAAATTTTTCATTTGAATTTTCCCCCTCACATTCAAAATTAATTTTGGGAATTCTCCCATCCTTTAAAAATCATAACATATTAATGATACATGAACGAAAGACATCATACAAGAATAGAGAAATTAATTATTGTACTAAATGAGAAACAAGTTTTTTTATACACAAACAAGATATTGACCATATAATAAAATAAAACGGTATAGTATAATTTAACCATATTGAAAGGAAAAAACGATTGTTTTATGTGCAAAAATCACGAAAGTCAATAATTGCATCAAAAATGATTATCGCAAAAGAAAAAGATGAAAGGAGACAATATGAAAGCATATAAAGTACTGGAAGTAAAACAAAGTGTTTTTGCGGCAAATGACAAGGAAGCGAATGAGCTTCGTTTAAATTTAAAAGAAAAGGGGGTATTTTTACTGAATCTTATGAGCAGCCCGGGTTCAGGAAAAACAACAACTCTTCAACGAACAATTGAAGCCTTAAAAGATGAAATGAAAATTGGAATTATGGAGGCAGACATTGATTCTGAAGTAGATGCGCAGACTATTTCAGACACAGGAGTAAAGGCAATTCAGCTTCATACAGGTGGAATGTGTCATCTGGACGCAGCCATGACAAAGCAAGGACTGGAAGGATTAGAAATTGATGAAATTGATCTGGCTGTTCTTGAAAATGTAGGAAATCTTGTCTGTCCTGCAGAATTTGATACAGGTTCTTCAAAAAATGCCATGATACTTTCTGTCCCGGAAGGCCATGATAAACCACTAAAATATCCACTGATGTTTTCTATTTGTGATGTAGTACTGATCAATAAAATTGATGTGCTTCCATATTTTGATTTTGATATGGAAAAATGTCGTGAATATGTGCATATGCGTAATCCACAGGCGAAGGTGATCCCAATCTGTGCCCGTACAGGAGAGGGAATGGATGAATGGTATGACTGGCTTCGCCATGAAGTACAAAACTGGAAGAAAAAATAAAAATCAGTTTGTTTTAAGAGGATAAAGGAGAAAAAATATGGCACAATTACGTCCAAAGATTGTAAAACTGGCAAAAATGGTGGGTGGTATTGCCGGTGTAATGAACAAAATTGACGAGAACGCACCAGAATATTATGCATTGGAATGTGTAGTAAGCGATGAACAGGCTGACGTTGCACTGACTATGGGGCTAAGAAAACCTCGTACGGTAGAGTATGTATCTAAAAAGTGTGGAAAAAGTATTGAAGAAACTCATAAGATCTTGATGGAACTTGCTAAGATCGGTGTATGTAAAGTATGGCACGAAGACGGACAAGAATTATTCTGGGTCAATATTTTTGCACCTGGTATGCTGGAAATGATGGTCAATAACACAGAGCAGTTAGAAGCACATCCGCAGATTGGAAAAGCTTTTGAAGCATACACACGTACCCGTCTTGCACCGATGACACCAATGCTTCCAGAAGGAATGGCCATGATGCGGGTTATTCCGGTTGAATCCGCGATAGAAAATATCCCGGGCGTACAGCCATGGGAAAGACTGTCCCATTATCTTGATAAATATGATAAATTCAGCGTATCTGACTGTTCATGCAGGGCATCACGTCGTCATCTAGATGAAGGGTGTGGACACCTTGAGTACGAGATGTGTCTGCAAATGGGATCTGGAGCAGAATATTATATCAATACCGGCCGTGCAAGAGAGATTACGAGAGAAGAAGCAGAAGAAATTATTCACAAGGCAGAAGATATGGGGCTGATGCATGAAATGCCTCATACAGAAGAATGTGGAGAAGCTTTTGCAATTTGCAACTGTTGTGGCTGTTCTTGCTTTTCCATGCGTATTGCATCTATGTTCAAGACGCCGGATGCCATCCGTTCCAATTTCTGTGCAGAAGTTGATACAGCAAGTTGTGTCGCATGTGGTCAGTGTGTAGAAAATTGCCCGGTTAATGCAATTCAGCTAGGCCAGCGTTTATGTGCAAAAGAACCGCAGCCGGAGAAAAAAGAACGTACAGCCCGTGATCATATGTGGGGAGCAAAAGATTGGAATGTGGATTATCGTGAAAATAGAAAAGATGTGGCAGAAGAAGGCACTTCCCCATGCAAAACAGCATGTCCTGCACATATCGCTGTTCAAGGTTATATTAAACTGGCAAGTCAGGGACGTTATAGAGAAGCTTTAGAACTGATCAAGAAAGAAAACCCATTCCCGGCGGTTTGTGGACGGATCTGTCCACATGGATGTGAGAGTGAGTGTACAAGAGGAGATATTGATGAGCCGATTGCCATTGATGAAATTAAGAAGTTTATAGCAGATCAGGAACTGGATAGTTCTAAACGTTATATCCCTGAAAAGCGTCATGAGTATGGAAAAAAGATTGCCATTGTAGGAGCAGGGCCGGCAGGACTGTCTTGTGCATTTTATCTGGCTATAGACGGATACGATATTACAGTATTTGAAAAACAGGAAAGATTAGGTGGCATGCTTACGCTTGGTATTCCTTCCTTCCGTCTTGAAAAAAATGTTGTAGAAGCAGAAATTGATATTTTAAAAGAGATGGGTGTCATATTTAAAACGGGAGTAGAAGTCGGAAAAGATATTACCTTAGATGAATTAAGAAAACAGGGATATGAAGCGTTTTATCTTGCCATTGGGGCACAAGGTGGACGTGCACTTGGAATAGAAGGAGAAGATGCAAAAGGCGTGATTACAGGAGTTGAATTCCTTCGTGATGTAAATCTTGGAAAAGATGTGAAACTGCCGGAAAAAGCAATTGTAATCGGTGGTGGAAATGTGGCTATAGATGTAGCTCGTACGGCAGCTCGTACAGGAGCATCAGAGGTCTCTATGTTCTGTCTGGAAAGCAGAAAAGAAATGCCGGCTCTTGCTGAAGAAATCGAAGAAACACTAGAAGAAGGAATCTCTATTGGAAATGGGTGGGGACCAAAACGGATTCTTACAGAAAATGGAAAGGTTACCGGTGTAGAATTTAAGAAATGCAGTTCTGTATTTAACAGTGAAGGACGTTTTGCACCAGAGTATGATGAAAATGACACAATGGTTGTGGAAGCTGAGACGGTACTTCTTTCTATCGGACAGTCTATGGAATGGGGAACGCTCTTAGAAGGAACGAATATAGAATTGAATCGTAATGGAACAGTAAAAGCGGATGGCCTTACATATCAGACAGTACAGCCAGATATTTTTGTTGGTGGAGATGCTTATACAGGTCCTAAATTTGCAATTCATGCGATTGCAGCAGGAAAAGAAGGAGCAATTTCTATTCATCGTTATGTACAGCCTGGACAGAGTCTTACACTTGGACGTGATCGTCGTGAGTATCATGCATTTGATAAACAAAATGTTGTGGTAGAAGGATTTGATAATATGCCACGTCAGCAGATTGGACATAATCCAAGTGCGAAAAAATCTTTCAAAGATGACCGTATTACATTTACAGAAGAGCAGATGAAAAAAGAGACAGAAAGATGTCTTGGATGTGGAGCAGCCCAAGTTGATGAGTATATGTGCGTAGGTTGTGGACAGTGTACTACAAAATGTAAATTTGATGCCATTCATTTAGTACGTAAATATAATAATACACCGGATACCTATGAAAAACTTCCGATGAAAATAGCTGCAAATGCTGTAAAACGTGCAGGAAAGATCGTAGCGACTGGTGTAAAAGAAATTGGAAAGAAATAAGGAATAGAATCTGGGAGGGTTTCATGCACGAACTTGGTGTAATCAGTTCAATGGTAAAGACAATTGAAGAAATAATAAAAGAAGAAGGGTTCACAGAAGTACAAAAACTGGTACTGGAAGTTGGAGAATTATCTGGTGTGATTCCTCACTACATGGAAGTCTGTTTTCCGGCGGCTGTCTACAAAACGTTTATGGAGAATACCATACTGGAAATGGAAACAGTTCCGGGAATTGTCAGGTGTAAAGATTGTGGAAGAGAATTTAATGCAACAGCCCAGGATTTTACCTGCCCTGAATGCGGAAGCCATAATATGGAAATTCTTTCTGGAAATGATGTTATGATCAAAGAAATTTTGTGTAGCTAAAAGTATAATATTACAAGAAAAGGGATAGCAGTTGCTATCCCTTTTCTTGTAAAGCATTTATTCAATGGCAATTCGTGTTGCAGTTTCTACAGCCTGTGGCGTTTCTTTTGGAACGATTAATTTCAGAACTCCATCTGAAAATGCAGCCTTGATATCTTCTTTTGTGACATCTTTTCCAACATAGAATTTTCTTGTGCAGTTTCCTGTGTATCTCTCACGACGGATGCAGTTTCCTTTATCATCTTTTTCTTCATTAGTTTGATCTTTTGCTGCACTGATGGAAAGGTAACCATCTTTTAAGTCTGCTGAAATATCTTCCTTTGCATATCCTGGAAGTTCCATTTCTATCATATAGTTTCCGTCTTTTTCATGAATATCTGTTTTCATGATCTGTGCGGAGGTGTTTTCAAATGGACGTGTAAAGAAAGGATCCTGAAACATCTCATCAAAAAAATTATTTCTGTTTGCTAATAACATAAGCCATACCTCCTTGAAATACATCTGTTTTATTTGTTCTATATATTAT
>JAHHTM010000077.1 GCA_020024675.1 Muricomes sp. | reverse complement strand
ATTCCAAGAAAAAGTTGAAGGTGGACTTGCAGCTGGTGCTGTAAAAGAATAAACAAAAGGAGAGAATGCCATGTCAGAAATTAGACAACGTCAGATACATTTAGACTTTCATACAAGTGAATACATAGATTCAGTAGGTGAATTATTTGATAAAGAAGAATTTGCAGAGCGTCTAGAGCAGGCAAATGTAAATTCAGTTACATGTTTTTCTAGATGTCATCATGGATGGTTATATTATCCATCAAAAAAATTTCCAGAATTGATTCATCCAAAACTGAAAAATCATAATTTATTATTAGAACAAATTGAGGCATGTCATAAGAGGAATATAAAAGTTCCAATTTATACGACAGTACAATGGGATGGACGTGTAATGCGTGAACATCCAGAGTGGCTATCTGTAGATGAAAATGGAAATTATATTGACACTCAACACGTTGAATGGCCACATTTTTACTATACAATCTGTATTAACAGTGGATATAGAGCGTTCTTTAAGGATCAATTAGCAGATGTCATTGAAGTAGTAGGACCTGACAATGTGGATGGGATTTTTATGGATATTCTATTTCAGGTGGATTGTAAATGTGAACATTGCCAGAAGAAGATGAAAGAACTTGGAATGGATGTGGAGAGTAAAAAAGAACGTTTGCGTTATTCAAATATGATGTTGAACGAATTTAAGGAAGAAATTACCGCTTTTATAAAAGAAAGAGCGCCGAAAGCAACAGTATTTTATAACAGTTCTCATGTAGGACCTGCTTCTAAGGACAGTTTTAAGGACTATAGTCATTTGGAACTAGAATCCCTTCCAAGTGGAGGCTGGGGATATGATCATTTTCCTGCTACAAGTAGATATGCAAGAAATCTTGGCAAAAACATAATTGGAATGACAGGAAAGTTTCATACATATTGGGGGGATTTTCATTCGCTGAAAAATAAAGCTGCATTAGAGTTTGAATGCTTTAGTATGCTTGCATTTGGCGCAGGATGTTCCATAGGTGATCAGTTACATCCGTCCGGAAAGTTATCAGAGGGTGCGTATGATCTAATCGGACAAGTATATAAAAG
Source organism: Muricomes sp. (assembly GCA_020024675.1). GTDB lineage: Bacteria > Bacillota > Clostridia > Lachnospirales > Lachnospiraceae > JAHHTM01. The sequence goes on along the minus strand of JAHHTM010000077.1, from coordinate 5,292 downwards.
TGTAAAAGAAAAAGAACCTTATTGTGTCAATGCAAAATCAATGGCACAGATTGCGGTCATTACTCCAGAGGAATTTTATCCGGAAGGTGCATATGACTTGGGGATTTCTCCTTCTTTAATTGGCACGGTAAGAATGCTTCAAGAATTGTCATATCAATTTGACATTATAGATAGTCAGATGGATTTAAACAAATATAAGGTGGTTATTCTGCCAGATTGCATTTACCATAATGAAAATCTAGAAAAAGTAATGAAAGATTATATTGCACAGGGTGGATGTGTGATAGGTTCCTATGATTCTTGCATTAACAAAAATGGAAGTGATTCTATATATGGAGTGGCTTATAAAGGAGAATCAGAATACTATCGTGAGTTTGTTATGCCTAATAATGTGATTGGAAAAGATCTTCCAAAAGAAGAACACGTTATGTACGTAAGAGGCTATGATGTGGAAGTTGAAGAAGCAGATGTTATTATGGACAAAATTTCTCCATACTTTAATAGAGAAGGAGAAAAATTTTGTTCACATCAACATACACCATCAAAAGGGGTAAAGGGAAGGCCCGCAGTCACAAGATTTGGTAATGTAATTTATTTTTCGCATCCAGTTTTCTATGCGTATAGAAAAAATGCGGCAAGATGGTGTAAGCTTATGGTAAAGGATGCATTAGAACTCCTCCTTCCAGATAAGTTGGTTTCTCACAACGGTCCATCAACATTGCTTACCGCTTTGAATAAGGTAGAAAATAGAAGTATTTTGCATTTACTTCATTATATTACTGAAAAAAGAAGTGAAGATATTTATACGATTGAAGATGTGATTCCACTTTATCGTGTAGAAATCAAAATTCATACACATGGAAAAGAGATAAAAAATGTGCAGTTAGTTCCAGAAAAAAAGAACATCGAATTTTCGCAAAAAGGAAATGTCGTTACATTTGTTGTTGATAAAATTGAAGGACATACCATGGTTGAATTATCTTAGAAAAGACGGTGCAAAATGAAAATAAAAAGAGTGTTTAGCAATATATTATTTAACCTTATAGGATGCTTTATCTATGCAGTGGGAATTAATTGCTTTAATGCACCACATAAGATTGCACCTGGAGGCGCAAGTGGAATTGCCATTTTATTAAATTATATCTGCGGAATACCAATGGGGTTGTTCGTCTTTTTATTTAATATTCCATTATTATTTTTAATTCTGTATAAAAAATACTTTAGCAAAAGCTTTGTCGTAAAAACATTACTTACGACAATGCTTTTGTCGTTCATAACAGATTATATAGTTGTAAAAATTCCTGTATATAAAGGAGATGCGCTGCTAGCAGCCATGTTTGGTGGTGCACTTATGGGATGTGGACTTGGTTTTGTGCATCTTGGTAAATCAAATACCGGGGGAATTTCTTTACTTGGATTGATTGTCCAGAAAATCAATCCACAATTCCAGGTAGGGAGTATGATTTCAGCGTTAAATTTTCTCGTTGTGATATCTTCAGTACTTGTATTTAAAAATATAGAGAGTTTTTTATATGCTGTAGTTGCGGTCTATGTATCCGGAGCTTTTATGGACAAGATGTTGTCATCTGCGGATAGTAAAGATATGATGATCATTATCTCGGAATGTACTGACAAGGTCAGAAATTTATTTTTGCAGAAAAAAATGGGAATTACGATTTTAAAAGGTGAAGGTGGATACTCTAGTGAAGTACAACGAGTAATTTTATGTGCGGTTGATAAAGGCATAAGTGAAGAAATACGAGAACAAGTAAAAGTAGTTGATGAACAGGCATTAATTATTACCACAAAAGCAAGTAAAATAGAAGGAAAAGGCTTTCGATGTATGACATAATGGAGGAGAGAAGATGATAACGTGCAGCAATGAAAAGAAACAAGATTTTAAAGTGGAATTTGTCGGAGAACATGATTGCGAACTTGATCAATGTGGAAAAAATATTCAAAAAATATTCAAAGGAGAATATTTACAACATATTACCTATGAAAAGGAAGATGGGCAAATATGTGTAAGTGTTGGATTAGGAAGTGAATCACTTACAGAAAATCAAATTTTAGAAGTAACTGCCTATGCAGCAACACTTATGAAAGAATATAAAATTAGAGAATATGACTTAGAAGTAAGCAAGTTTATTACAATGGGAGGACTTAGTGTTTTAGAACGGATTTCCCATGGAATATGTCTTGGAAACTTTGAAAAATATAAAAATTATAAAGAGTGTATAAAGAGTATTCGAGTTAATTTAACAGGAATAACATCGGAAGATAAAAAAGATGCTGAGAAATATGTTTTTCGAGGACAAACAATAGGAGAAAGTGTTCTTTTTGCAAGAGAGCTTGTCAATCGTCCATCTAACCTTTTAAAACCAATGGATATGGCAAAAAGAGTGATGGATGAATTAGAAGCTTTGCATAATGAGAATCTTGAGATGGAGTTACTTGTTTATGGACAGCTTAGGACAATGGGAATGCAGGCTCTTTGCAGTGTAGGAGAAAGTAGCGTTAATCCACCTTGTCTTTTGGTACTTCGTTACAATGCACAGGAAAAAAACAGTGAAAAGATTGGTCTTGTAGGAAAAGGAGTTACGGTCGATACAGGTGGATATTGTCTAAAACCGGCTTCTAGTATGGCAGGAATCAAAGGAGATATGGCAGGGGCAGCAGCAGTGGCATCTGCAGTATATTCTCTTGCCAAAAACAAAATAAAGACAAATGTAGTAGCAGTTCTCCCAATGTGCGAAAATCGAATTTCAAAGGGAAGTCTTCTTCCTGGCGATGTGATTTCCTCTTATTCAGGGAAAAAGATAGAAGTGATGAATACAGATGCAGAGGGAAGATTGATTTTAGCAGATGCGGTGTCTTATACGGTTCAAAATGAAGGTGTGACAAATGTTCTTGATATCGCCACATTGACAGGAGCAGTAGTTAATATGCTTGGTTTTTCTATTGCAGGGGTATTAAGTGATAGTGATATGTTTTACGATCGGTTAGTACGCGCTGCTAATAAATCCGGAGAAAAATATCATCGTCTTCCTTATGGAGAAGAGCATGAAAAGATGATAAAAAGTGAAGTGGCAGATGTAAAAAATCAAGGGGAATCGTATTGCGGTACGATTACAGCAGGACTGTTTATTAAAAAATTTGCACAAAATGTAAAATGGATGCATATTGATATTGCCGGAACAGCATGGGTAGATTCACCTATTTGGAAATATCAACAAACAGGAGCAACGGGTGCAGCAGTATCGACCTTATATTACTTGTGTGAAGAGGAGTAACGGGATGTTTACAGAAAAAATAGAAAAAAAAATTCAAGAAGAATTTCAAAAGCTTCAAATTATTATTCCAGAAAAATTTTGTGAGATTGAACAAAAATGTAAGACATGTTCAGATGAAGAACAACTACTTTTAAAATATTTGTATGGAAGTATGCCTGTTAGTGATGCAGTGACCTATCCGTTTTCTGTTTTTCAATCTTATGCAAAGCATGGCGTTTATTTGAAGGAACACGGTATGTTTACGCAAAATATACCGGAAGATATTTTTTTGCAGTATGTTGTTTTTCATAGAATAAACACAGAAGATATTTCAGAGTGTCGAGGCTTTTTTTACAGCCAGATTAGAGAAATCTTAAAGGAACAAAGTGAAAAAGGTGCTTCTATGGAAGATGTGACGAAAGAATTAAACTATTGGTGTGCATCAAAGGCAACATATAGAGCCAGTGATGACAGAACCGCTTCTCCAATGACCGTATATGATAGTGGATATGGAAGATGTGGGGAAGAATCCACTTTCACAGTGTCTGTGCTTAGAAGTGCGGGAATTCCGGCAAGGCAGATTTATGCCCCAAGATGGTCCCACTGTGATGATAACCATGCATGGGTAGAGGTATGGTGCGATGGAGTGTGGAAGTTTTTAGGCGCCTGTGAGCCAGAAGAAATTTTGAATAGAGGTTGGTTCACGAGTGCATCTTCGCGCGCGATACTTCTTCATACAAGACGATTTGGGGAAATCATGGAAAATAAAGAAGAGATGATCGCACCTGAAAATTTTGTCAAGGAAGAAAATCAAATAGAACGATATGCCAATACAACAACGCTAAATATACAAATTTTTGATGAAAATCAAAATCCAGTTCCGCAGGCGCTGGTTTCGATACAAGTTTTAAATTATGCACAATTTTACCCAGTTGCTCAAATGAGGACAAATCAAGAAGGAAAATGCAAGATTACGCTTGGTAAGGGAAGCGTTCGTGTGGAAGCGGTTAAGGACGAAAAAAGAATTTCGAAGGTAATTGATACAAGACAAGAACAGGATATAACCTTGGGATTTACTACACCTTATACAAATGAGGAAATTTGGAACGAATTTGTAGTGTATGCACCAAAAGATAGCGAAAAAAATACAACTGTTCTTACACAAGAGCAAAAGGAGAAGCATTCTAAAAAATGTATCCATGTTACGAATCTTCGCCATGCGAGAAATCACATAGTAAATGAAAAATTCGAGAGAGAGTGGGATGCGTATAAGGAAGAAGAAAAAAATACAATTCTTGCTACGCTGTCAAAAAAGGATCGATTGGATGTAAAAGCTTCTGTCCTGATTTCACATTTAGAAGAAGCAAAACAGTACCAAGATCGATTTGATGCTGAAATTTATACAAAATATTTGCTTTCTCCACGAATAGCAGATGAGACTTTGACAAGCTATAGAAAAGAAATTTTAACTTCCTTTACAGAAGACGAAAAGGAAGTTTTCAAAGATGATCCGAAAAAAATATGGGAATATATTCAAAAAAACATTAAAACAGTTGCACGGGAATACAATGCAATTGTTACACCGCCTTACATGTGTTTGAAAAATAAAGTGGGAAGCGAATTATCAAAAGATATTCTTTTTGTAGCAATCTGCCGTAGCCTTGGTATTCCAGCACGATTATTAAGATTAGACGGAACAAAAGAGTACTATAAAGAAGGATTTCACAAAGCTGTACTTGAAGAAGAGAAGCAAGGAATGATGGAACTTTCTTTTGGAAACGAGGGAGTATTAAAGTACGAGGAAGATTTTGCTATTGTAAAAAAAGAAAGTACGAATGATAAACTTATTCATTTAGAGAAGATTTATGACCACATGAAAATAAATTTGCCGGCAGGAGATTATGAAATGATAATTCAAAATCGTTTGCCGAATGGAAATATTTATGCAAAAAGTATTTTGTTTTCAGTTCGAGATGGAGAAGCAAAAAAATTCAAAATGGAGAAGTACAAAGCAGATGTA
>JAHHTM010000076.1 GCA_020024675.1 Muricomes sp. | reverse complement strand
CAGTTGCAGAAACTTATGATGTACCAGCCGGAACAAAAGGTGAAAAAAATAAGATGCTTGATCATGGAACGATGATTCCGCTTATATTTATAAACAAAAAGTGGAAAGATTATCGTTTGGTACGTGTTGGACTTTCCGGACTGCCATTTACGAAACATTATGAACTTGGACAGTGTATCAAAAATGCAGCACAAAAATTAGGAAGAAAAACAGTGATAATTGCAAGTGGGGATTTGTCACATAGAATGCAGGAAGACGGACCGTATGGATATTATGAAGAAGGGCCTCAGTATGATGAAAAAGTTATGGATATTATGGCAAATGCCAGATTTGATGAACTGTTTGATTTTGACGAGGGATTTCTTGCAAAGGCAGCAGAGTGTGGACACAGAACATTTCTTGTTATGGCAGGAGCTTTAGATCGCACGGAAGTTCAGGCAGAAGCACTTTCTTATGAAGGACCATTTGGTGTAGGATATGGAATTTGTGCTTACAAAGTAATAAAAGAAGATGCAGATAGAAATTTAAAAGAAAAATATATTGCCAGAGAGGAAACAAAAATTAAAGCTCACATGGAAAAAGAAGATGCATTCGTATCTCTTGCAAGAAGAACAATTGAAGAATGTGTAGTATTTGGGCAGATGCCGACAGTTCCAGAAGGACTTCCGGAAGAATTTTATCATTCAAAAGCAGGTGTTTTTGTATCAATAAAAGAAAGTGGAAAATTAAGGGGATGTCTTGGAACAATCGAACCAGTAAAAGCCTCTCTTGCTGAAGAAATCATACAGAATGCTGTTAATGCAGCATTGCATGATCCAAGATTTGCACCAATCCAAAAAGACGAACTAAAACGCTTGGAGATCATTGTAGATGTGGTAGGAATACCAGAGGAGATTGCATCGTTAGATATGTTAGATATCAATCGTTATGGTGTTATTGTGACAAAGGGACGTAAAAAGGGATTTTTGCTTCCAAATCAAAATGGACTTGAAACGGTAGAGCAGCAGGTCATGCTTGCAAAAAGAAATGCGGGATTGAAACAAAAAGATAAAGTAAAAGTAAAGCGATTTGAAGTTGTTCGCCATCAGTAATATACATGCAAAAGAAAAGTGGCTATAAAGCCACTTTTCTTAAGAATCAGACTTGCAAAAAACCAATTCTTTTTCAGAAGAATAAGATGGATTGAACTTATAACCTAGATAGTCAAAATGTTTGATCCCTTCTATATCTTCGATATTATTTTCAGCCAGATAACGAACCATTTCTCCACGTGCAATTTTTGCATTTGTTCCTTTTACTTTTATTTTCCCGTTTATTTCTTCGCCAAATGTACAGGTGACGAATGTCACGGCAGAGGTTACAAAAGGAAGAACCGATTTACTATATTCTGTAGAAGCAAGATTCACAATATGTGTAGTGTCTTCTGCAATGAGTTCTTGGTAAATGGAATCAGACCAGAAAGTGTAAAGATCACGTATCTGCTTTGTGTTTAGTAAATTTTGCATCTCCAGTCGATAAGGAATTACACCATCAAAAGGTTTTAAAATACCGTAAAGTCCAGACAGAATCCGAAGATGACTGGAAACATAGTCAAGTGAAGTGGAGTCTAAAACACGTGCGGCAATATGCTGATATTGAATTCCTTCGTAAGAAAAAAGTGCAGGAGTCAGATATTTCTCTGGATCGTAAGTGTGAAGTCGTTCATGATTTTGAGAAACTAATTTGTCACTACATCTCCAAAGAGATTTCAGTTCTTCCAGCGTCATATTTTTTAATTGCTCGTATAAGTATTTTGTTTTTTCAAGATATACAGGTGCTGACAGATCTGTGTCATGATCTTCATTGATTACCATTTTTTTTGCAGGTGAAATTATGATTTTCAGCATATTATATTCCTTTCTTTCTATCTATCATGTAAAATATCTGATATAATCCTCTTCAGTGTAGGAGATTTTCTAGAGAAAATCAAGAATAGAAAAAGTGTAAAGTGTTAGGAGAAAGTATTCATGAACAAAAGAATCATACTAGCGTCTGGTTCTCCAAGAAGAAGAGAACTGCTAGAACAGATCGGAATAAAATTTGAAATAGCTGTTAGCAACAAAGAAGAAAAGTATACAAAGACAAGGCCTGCAGATATCGTGAAAGAATTAGCTTATCAGAAAGCAGAAAATGTTGCATTAGATCAAAAAGAAATATTAAAAGATACGATTATTATTGGGGCAGATACAATTGTTGTACAAGATGATAAAATATTAGGAAAACCAAGAGATAAAGAAGATGCATATCGTATGCTTGAAAATATTCAGGGAAGAGAACATCAGGTATTTACTGGAACAGCAGTTATTTCTTATGACCAGAACGGAACTGAATCAGTAATCATACATGCGGTAGAAACAAAAGTTTTTGTAAACGCCATGGATCAGGATGAAATAAAAGCTTATATCGAGACAGGAGAGCCAATGGATAAAGCAGGGGCTTATGGGATTCAGGGAAGGTTTGCAGCCTATATAGATAAGATAGAGGGGGATTACTATAATGTTGTAGGACTCCCGGTTTCTTATGTATATCAGCAAATTAAAAAAATACAGGGAGTATAAATAAGATGAAAAAAAGAAAAGCTTCTAATTGTGAATACTGTATGTATTATGAATATGATGAAGATTATGAGTGTTATGTATGTACACAAGATTTAGATGAAGATGAAATGGGGAGATTTATAAGTGGAGATTTTCATGAATGTCCATATTATCGTTCAGGGGATGAATATATGATCGTACGTAAACAGATGTAGTGGAGGGGTAGTATGAAACATATACAAAAAGCAATTAAAATGGAATTGAGAGAACACAAGAGTTCTTTTATTGTGTATCTGGTCTTACGACTTTTAGTTATTGTAACAATGGTTCTTCAGTTTTTTAATGGAAATTATGAAAATGTATTTCTTTGTGTTCTGACGCTTCTATTATTGATCATCCCAAGTTTTTTACAGGTTACATTAAAAATTGAATTGCCAAGTACACTGGAGATTATTATTCTTATGTTTATATTTGCGGCCGAGATACTTGGTGAAATTCAGGCATATTATGTGGTGTTTCCATTTTGGGACACCATTCTTCACACGCTAAACGGATTTCTGGCAGCAGCAATCGGTTTTTCTCTTGTAGATTTTCTTAATCAAAGTGAAAAAATGCTGTTTAAACTTTCGCCGTTATTTACGGCTATTGTTGCTTTTTGTTTTTCTATGACAATAGGAGTATGCTGGGAATTTTTTGAATTTGGTATGGATCAGATATTCAGAATGGATATGCAAAAAGATACCATTGTAAATTGTATTTCGTCTGTAGCATTAGATCCGACAAAAAGCAATCATGTTATGATGATTCGTGGAATTAAAGATGTGACTGTAAATAATACACAGTTGGGATTGGGAGGATATCTTGATATTGGACTGATTGATACAATGAAAGATCTGATTGTTAATTTTATAGGAGCAGTCACGTTTTCTGTGATTGGTTATTTTTATGTAAAAAACAGAGGAAAAGGATCTATCGCCAAAAGATTTATTCCTAGAAAAAAATCAGAAGAAAAAGATTTTTTGAAAATAGTGTCTAAAGAAGGAAAAGTATAATGCCTTGCATTTTAAAATGCTTTATACTACAATTACTATGTATATCAAAAGCTAGTAAATTCAATAGAATTTAAATTAGTAAGATCGGGGAAATGGATATGATAGAAAAGTATGAACAGCGCTCCATAATAGAGATTATGAACGAAGTATTGAGTACAATACGCGATTACTACGATTCAGAATATGTATATTACATAGAAAAAGATGCGGATGAGATTCTTACGATTTATGAATGGTGTGCTCCAAATATTCCATGGCAGAGAGAAAAAGTCAAGATGCTTGAACCGGAGCAGTTTCCAAAATGGCTTCAACAGGAAATTACGGATACTACAGAAGCAGACTATAGTGTATTCCGGCCATTGAATGATGAAGTTACAGCGGTCCTTGCAGTAGTAGGAGTACATAAGGGAGGATGTGAGTTATCTCTTATGCGTGTGGTGCTTCCTTACATTTCGGAAGCGATTATCTTGCAGAAGACACAGATCCAGCAGCAGTATTTAAGTTACCATGATAATCTAACAGGACTTCTTAATAGAAATAGTTTTGTAGGATATATTGAAGAGGTAAAGCAGGAAAAATTGAAATCAGCGGGAGCACTTTCCGTGGATATCAATGGACTTAAAAATTTCAATAAAGAATTTGGAAGAGACTATGGCGATGAAGTTGTGACTCGTGTAGGGGAAGTCCTCGAAGAGTATTTCAGAGGAGCCATGGTATTTCGTCTGACAGGAGATGAATATCTGGTTCTTATGGAAAACATTACTTATGAGGATTTTGTACATAAAGTAAATGAATCCCATGAGAAACTTGATAATATCAGTTTGGGGCTTGTCTCTATGGGATATGCATGGCAGAAAGTAGAAATCAATATTGATGATCTTGTTTCGCATGCAGAAGATATGATGCGTGATGAAAAACATAAGTATTATAAAAATCTCAAAAAAGGGCACCATGAACCAGTGATCAAGCAGGATCTACTTGCCGATATAGAAGCTGGAAGATTTATTGTTTGTCTAATTCCTAAAATAGATGTTATGACAGAAGAAGTAGTAGGTGCAGAAGCAGTAGTACGGTATCATCACACGGATTTGGGGGTTATGAATCCACAGAGATATCTTACACTACTTGAAGAGACAAAATTATCCCATTATCTAGATTTGTATGTGTTTGAACAGGTGTGTAAGACGCTTCAAAAATGGGAACGCCAGGGAAGAGAGATGGTTTCTGTTTCAGTAAATCTTTCAAGTTCAACACTTCATCAGGAAGATTTTACAAAAAAAATGCTTGAGATTGTAAAAAAATACCATGTTCCATGCGAGTATCTAGAGGTAGAGGTTTCTGAGTCTTATACAGAGATGAATCAGGAAATGCTCTCAGAAACAAGTAATAAGATTCGTAAAGAAAATATACGTGTGACTTTGGATCATTTTGGGGCAAAAGAGTCAAGTTTTTCAATTCTTACAATTATGAAATTTGATGGTCTTAAGCTGGATAAAAGTCTGATCACAAACATTGTTGGAAATAGTCATAGTCAGATTGTAGCTAAAGCAGTGGTTGATGTATGTCACCAAATGGGAGCAGATGTTATTGCATCAGGTGTGGAGACACAAGACCAGTTAAACATGTTAAAAGAAATTGGATGCGATCACGCTCAGGGAAGCCTGTTTAATAAAGCCATCACTCTAGATACATTTGAGGTTCGTTATTTGACGCACTAGAAAGCAGGTGGGCGATGATAGGGGTATGGATTGCAGATATAACACCACTATATAATAAAAAAATATATGATATTTTTTATGAGTTTGTTCCTGGTTTTAGAAAAAAGAAAGCAGATGAGATTACTATATTGCAGAAGAAAGCACAAAGTATAGGAGTCTGGTATTTACTGGAGCAGGTTATACAAAAATACAAATTAGAGAAATTTCCGGTTTATAATTTATCACATTCAGGAGACTATGTTTTGTGCGCAGTCGATCTGGGAGGAGAAAAAGACATAGCTGTTGGATGTGATATTGAAAAAATAAAAAAAATAAATCTTAAAATTGCAGAACGTTTTTTTTGTGAAAATGAATATAGGCACATATTAAACCAAGATTCTCTTGAAAAACAGCAAGAGAGCTTTTTTAGGTACTGGGTATTGAAAGAAAGTTTTGTCAAAGCAATACGACGAGGATTCGTACAAGACACAAAAAGTTTTGAAATTCAACTTAATACTCCTCCTATATTTGTTAAAAAACCGAAACAATTTGGGGAATATTACTATAGAGAATTTGATATAACTGGATTACCATATAAAATGGCCGTTTGTTCAGATAAGGATGACATTTCTACAAAACTTAATACAGAGTTTATGAACTGTTTTAAAGATAGAATCAAGTCTGGAAAGTAGCAATTTTAGAAAGGAAGCAGAGATGAATATTAAAAAGAAAAGATTGATCAAAAAAGCAATGCTAATAGGTGTGATATTTGGAGCTGTGGCAGGAATTTTAATTACTTTTCTGGCAGCAAAGAAAGTAGTGAATTCTGATCGCGCGAAACTAAACGCCCAGATTAAAACATTAAAACAAGAAAATAAAAAGTTGAGTCAGTCCATTGATAGATCAGAAAAAATAAATGCTGCAGCGAGTCTTTCTACAACAACACCAAAGAATTGGGAATTGGTTCTTGTATCAAGAGAGTATAAGTTAGATGAAAAATATAAACCAAAACTTACGGAAATTGCGCAAGACAGATATGTTGACAGCAGAATTGCGGAAGA
>JAHHTM010000075.1 GCA_020024675.1 Muricomes sp. | reverse complement strand
GAAATCCTGGCTTGCCGCCTATGTCCGTCTCTATCACGAAAAGAAAACCCGTGACCGCCTGACGGCAATGGGCATCGAAAGTTTCCTCCCCGTGCAGGAAGAAATCCATCAATGGAGCGACCGCCGCAAAAAGATCGAGCGCGTAGTCATCCCGATGATGATCTTCGTACACGTCGACCCGGCAGAACGTGCCGAAGTGTTGACCCTTTCGTCCGTCAGCCGCTACATGGTGTTGCGCGGACAAAGCACCCCCGCCGTCATCCCCGACGAGCAGATGGAGCGCTTCCGCTTCATGCTCGACTACTCTGAAGAAGCCATCGAAGTGTGCTCCTCCCCCCTCGCCCCCGGCGAACAGGTGCGAGTCATCAAAGGCCCCCTCGCCGGACTGGAAGGCGAGCTGGTGACCATCGACGGCAAAAGCAAGGTGGCGGTAAGGCTGGATATGCTGGGCTGCGCCCATGTGGATATGCCGGTGGGGTTCGTGGAGAGAGTGGGAAAGATGGAGGCAGTGAGATGAAGGATATGAACAGATAAAAGAAACGATAAGACAATGAAAGGAATTGTTTTAGCCGGTGGTTCAGGTACACGCCTCTACCCCATTACTAAGGGAGTCAGCAAACAACTACTGCCTATTTTCGACAAGCCTATGATTTATTATCCTATCTCAGTACTCATGCTATCGGGTATTCGAGAGATACTAATCATTTCCACCCCCATCGATTTACCCGGATTCAAAAGGCTGTTAGGCGATGGCTCGGATTTTGGCGTTCATTTCGAATACGCAGAACAACCCTCACCTGACGGCTTAGCACAGGCATTTATCATCGGGCAGGAGTTCATTGGAAACGATTCGGTATGTTTAGTGCTGGGAGATAACATCTTTCATGGTCCCGGATTTACTCAATTACTAAAAGAAGCAGTGCGTACAGCCGAAGAAGACAAAAAGGCAACTATCTTAGGATATTGGGTAAGCGATCCCAAACGATACGGAGTCGCAGAATTCGATAAATCGGGCAACGTTCTTCATATAGAAGAGAAGCCTGAAAGTCCCAAGTCCAATTATGCAGTAGTAGGACTCTACTTCTATCCCAACAAAGTGGTTAAAGTTGCACAGAACATCCAACCTTCCCCTCGTGGAGAATTAGAAATAACGACCGTTAATCAGCATTTTCTTGATGACAAGGAGTTAAAGATGAAACTTTTAGGGCGTGGTTTTGCCTGGCTGGATACCGGCACACACGACTCCCTATCCGAAGCTTCAACATTCATCGAAGTTATCGAAAAACGCCAAGGTTTAAAAATAGCCTGTCTTGAAGGGATCGCCTTAAGACAAGGATGGATTACACCGGATAAAATACGCCGACTGGCGGAGCCGATGCAAAAAAACCAATATGGACAATACTTGCTAAAAGTGATAGACGAACTAGACAAACTAGACCAACAGAAATGAATATCATAAAAACAGCCATAGAAGGATTAGTAATCATCGAGCCCCGGCTTTTTAAGGATGATCGGGGATACTTTTTCGAATCATTTTCCCAGAAAGAATTTAATGAAAAGGTGACTCCTATGACTTTTGTACAAGACAACGAGTCCCAATCCTGCTATGGAGTCATTCGGGGACTACATTTCCAGAAACCACCCTACACACAAAGTAAATTGGTGCGTGTCATTAAAGGCTGTGTACTTGATGTAGCAGTAGACATCCGTAAGAACTCCCCTACTTTCGGGCAGCATGTAGCAGTAGAATTGACCGGTGAGAACCATCTTCAGTTTTTTATTCCGAAGGGATTTGCACACGGCTTTGCAGTATTAAGTGAAGAAGCTGTGTTCCAATATAAATGTGATGAGTTTTATCATCCGGAAAGCGAAGGAGCTGTAGCGTGGGATGATCCGGATTTAGGGATCGATTGGAGAATTCCAAGAGAGAAAGTAGCACTTAGTGAAAAGGATAAGGGGCACAAAAGACTGAAAGAGATATCAAATAATATACACTTTTCATAATCAGACTTTTCAGTTCATTTTTTCAAGAACCGCAAACAGTTAAGCAATGAAAATAATACACATAAGCAATCTACCAGTCAAACTCATTCAACGCAAACCGGCACACTCGGAATTCTACATCAAGAGCCTCTTGGAGGACAATGACATCAATTTTGAAATAATTAATCCCTCGAAATTTGGAACTAACAAAATAATAGCGAATATACGCCTAATTATTGCTGTTTTAAAATCAAATCCCGATATAATATACAATCCTAGGGGACTGCACATTTTAGTCATGCTACGAGCTATCAGATTTTTAAAAGCACAGATCATCACTTGGAAATATACTGCTCCGAAAGAAGCTCCTCCTTTAATAAACTATATTTTAAAGAAAATATACTGGAGAGGTTTTGATAGAATATACATGATATCCCAATCGCATATGCAAGATGCGATAAGAAACAATATATTAACTTCAGAACAAGTATATAATTTAAATTTTGGGGTTGATTATCAATGGTTTAAGTCTAACATCAATTTCACTACCCAAACACCCGAATTTACAATTGTAGCTACGGGAAAAGATAGCAGAGACTACCATACACTCTGCGAAGCCTGTGTATGCACAAAAGTCCCATGTATCATTTTAACTCGAAAGCACCCTGAAAATATAATTATTGAGAAAAAATACAGGCAAAACTCAAACATCAACTTTATTTTCATAGAAGACTTAAATTTAAAAAAAGACGAAGAGTATACCTACATAATGAATCAAATGTCAAAAGCATCTGTAGCAGCCATACCTTGCCACAAAAAAGAATATGGAGTAGGCTATACACAGGTTATAGAATCATTACCATATTCTATTCCTATCCTGCTAACTGACAACAAAGACATTCCTTTAAATGTAGAAAAACACCAGATAGGTTTTTTAATAGCTCCTTATGATGTAGAAAAATGGATATACCATATCAATCAACTAAAAGATGATAAAAATTTAGTCAAGCAATTAGGAATTAATGCTCACCAATTAATGAAGGCAGAGTACAATGCTCAACAAACCTACAAGCTCATAAAAGAAGATTTATATGCAATATATAAAAAAAAGCGCAGTATCACATCATAGGAAAGGAAATAAAATATTTACAATATTTCATTATTTCCTAATTTATTGTGCCATATCATTTGGAGGTATGGCTCTGCCAGCTTATATTGGAAACGACCTCTTTCAAGTTTTTATATTAACCATATGTGGAATTTACATATTCTTATATAAAAAAGAAACTCTTTTCACCAGCCGCTTCATTCTTTTTTTAGAAGTTCTATTTGTCTCAATGTTGGTAACTGTATTCTTTTCAACATTAAGTATTGGCTCAACATTAAGTATTATATGCACACTGATGATTATTTATACAACTATCCATATGGATAAAAGAAACTTTCTAAAACGATTTCTTAATATCATATTCATATTGGCCATCATCAGCTTTTTTTTATATTCAGCCACATTATTATTCGGTTTTTCAGCATTTAGCCCACTCCTTCCATTTTTATCCACCTCCTTTTCTAACTACGAGCTTTATAGCTATGGAGGATTCCTATACCGTTTTGTTCCACTTCATATCGGCAGAAATTGCGGACCTTTCGGAGAGCCAGGACAATATCAGTGTATATTAGCAGTAGCATTATATTTTTCTCTATTCAAGGCACGCTTTTTAAGAAAACAAGATCGGATAAAATATATAATTGTATTCACAATAGTTTTACTCACAACACAATCAACAAGCGGATACATATCCTTATGTATCATCATCATATGCTTTGTGCAGTACCCATCCTCTAAAATATCTCCTAAAATAAAAAAATACTTTACCGCAACCATGATTACAATTGTTTTATTTATAATAATCACTCCATTGGGAAGAGATTTCATCACCACAGCTGTATTTGATAAAATCTACGGAGCAGAAAAGAGAACCACAATCAACTTATCTCAAGGTACAGCAGGAGCTAGAACACAAAGCATACAAGATTTTTTTACAGAAATCAAAAAAGAACCTTTATCTTTAATGGGAATAGGATATGATGAAATTCACAGATTAAAACTTGATGCATGTGCCGGTTTACCCATACTTCTATTAGCCATAGGCATTCTTCCATTTAGCATTCTTTTTGGCTTCACTTTTTGGTGTCTACACAAAGGCAATAAGAATAAATGGGAAATGCTATGCCCTATATTATTAATTATCAATATGGGACTAGGACAGCCACATATAATGAATCCAGGATTATTCATAATGGCTTTCTACCCCTTTCTCGCATTAAAAAAACAATAGTTCATACAATGATTCATTTAATTTTAGGCGGAGGCTTAGGAAACCAAATGTTCCAGTATGCTTTTGCACGTTCTTTAGCTTTACAGTATAATGAAAACATATCATTCAATACAATTTTATATAAAGAACTAAAGAATGAAGAACGGAGTTTTTCTCTTGGGCATCTCAACATTAACACAATGTGTATAATGGAAACTCCCGATGAAAACAAAAGAATATGGGAACTGTTTAACAAACAAATATTCCATCAGAAAATAGCAAGAAAAATTCTGCCAGCATCATTTAGGTGGTGGTGGATGTCCAACCGTAATATATATGCAAACGTTTGTGGACCATACAAGTACTATCATCCTCGGTATCGCTCCAAAAACACAACCATCATTCATGGAGGATTCCAAAGCTGGAAATACTTTAAAGAACATCAATCAATGATTAAAGCCGAACTAAAAGTAATAACCCCAATAAGCAAACCAAACAAGAAGATTTTAAAAGAAATACAAAACTCCAATTCTATTTGCGTACACATCAGGCGAGGTGATTTTTTAAGCGCCCAATTTAGCCCTCACCTTGAAGTCTGCAATAAAGACTACTATGAAAAAGCTATAAAAATGATAAGCTCCAAAATAGAGAACCCGACATTCTTCATTTTCTCCAATACACATGAAGATCTGGTATGGATTAGAAAAAATTACAATATCCCTCAAAACTCTGTTTATGTGGATTTAAACAATCCTGATTATGAAGAATTACGTTTAATGTACAATTGCAAACATTTCATATTATCGAACAGTTCATTCAGTTGGTGGGCTCAATACCTATCCGAAAGCAAAAATAAAATAATAATAGCTCCTAAAATTTGGGATAAAAGAAAAGGCATTGATTTCAGTGACATCTACATGCCCGAATGGATTATTATAAAATAAAATAAACACGAAGTGAAAATACTAATTAACTATGCCGATTCTCGATATGCTCAAGCCCGAAAATGGAACTCAAGGACAGGGAAACTAATTGCAAAATTCGACACAATATATGAATTTTCTCCTAATGATATCGATGATAAATTCCAAAAAGAGAATAGGCAAATACTTTTGTCCAAGAGAGGAAACGGGCTATGGTTATGGAAACCCTACATAATAAACAAAGTATTGGAGCATACTAAAGATGGAGACTTTATTTTTTATTGTGACTCAGGAGCATTTTTCATAAGAAACATAGATACTATTAAAAATCAAGTAAACAAGGAGACTCCTCTATTCGTCTGTGACATTCCATTGATAGAATCATGTTTCACAAAGCCTGAGTGTTTTGATGAAATGGAATGTAAGGAGGATTTTTTTCACACTTCCAACCAAATAATCGCAACTTATTTAGGTATTTATGTATGCCCTAAAAGTCGACAATTCATATATGAATGGCTAAACCTTTGTTGTCGGTATAGTTTAATAAGTCCTGCCGGGAACATAGAATTAAACATCAATAAAAATTATGGAGATTCATTTGTCGCGCATAGAGAAGATCAATCCATTTTCAGTTTATTATGCAAAAAACATCACATATCTCCACACAAAGATATCTCACAAAGAGGAAATGATCCAGAAAGCTATCATAACTCACTATATACATATAAAGTACCCATTCATGAAAAAGACATCTACAAACCTATAATATATTTACATAAATCCCCTCGATTAACACTGGGAATATTTGCGAAAAGACTTTTAAAAAAAATTGCATGCAGACTACTACAAAGAAAATGAAAGAGAAAATAAGTATTATAATCCCCATATATAATACTGCAACATATTTGGATCGATGTATATCTTCCATAATTGCACAAAGTTATAAAAATATAGAAATCATTCTAATAAATGATGGCTCAACAGATAATAGCGGTCACATTTGTTCCATTTGGGCTGCAAAAGATAAACGAATCAAAGTAATTCACAAAAAGAACAGTGGAGTCAGTAATACAAGAAATATGGGATTGTCAATAGCTCAAGGAGAACTGATAGCATTTGTTGACTCAGACGATTATTTGTCGCCCAATATATATGAACGACTTTATTCTTTGATGAAGTACTATTCTTG
>JAHHTM010000074.1 GCA_020024675.1 Muricomes sp. | reverse complement strand
GACCAAATTTTTTCTGAAAATTAAACTTATATTTCTGCAATACTTCTATTGTATTTTGTGGATTCCCTAATGTTGGTTCCTTCATAAATTCCTCCTGTTTTCTTTACAATCGATATAACTTTCTGGCATTTTCTTCTGTCTTATTTATAACCTCTTCAACTGAAATTCCTTTTATATCTGCAATCTCCTGTGCTACATATATAAGATTCAATGAAGAATTTCTTTTTCCTCTATTTGGCACAGGTGCAAGATACGGACAATCCGTTTCAAGCACAAGATTCTCTAGCGAGATCTCTTCTACTACTTCTTTGAGCTTCTTGGCATTTTTAAATGTGACTACTCCACCAATACCAATGTAAAATCCCATCTTAACATATTCTCTTGCCTGTTCTACAGAATACGAATAACAATGGATCACTCCCGACAGTTTTTGCCCATAATTCTTCATAATCTCCATCGTATCTGCTGCCGCTTCTCTGCTATGAATGATAACCGGAAGATCCAGTTTTTCTGCAAGATCAAGCTGACGGATAAACCAGTATTTTTGTTCTTCATGACTTTCTTTGTCCCAGTAATAATCCAGTCCGATTTCTCCTACAGCAACAAATTTTTCTTTATTTAAAATTTCTTCCAACCGCACAAAGTTCTCTTCATTAAGCTCTCCTACATTGTCTGGGTGAACTCCTGCTGCTCCGTAAACAAATGGATACTCTGTCACCAGTTTTCTAATATCTTCCCAGGAAGCTACATCCGCAGCCACATTTACAATTGTATCTACCCCACCTTCATGCATAGAAGAAAGTAGTTCTTTTCGGTCTTCATCAAACTGCTCATCATCATAATGTGCATGTGTATCAAATATCATTTTTAATAATTCCCTTCACGAATATCGACTCATTATAACATAAAAACAGGGAAGAATTCCATAACTTTGAATTTCTTCCCTGTTTTTTATTATCCTCTGTAGTAATTAATGAGACATCCTTTTAAGATGATCTCTCTTTCTGCATCTGTAAGATCACCTAATCTAAATTCTACTTTCTCAAGCTCATCTCTTACAACATAAGCTGGGATTACTTCCCATTTTTCTTCAATTGCTTTCTTTACATCTGGAATAAAGATGTAATCACCATTTTTGTATGGAAGATGTTCATGATCTTCTTCTGTAAGGAGTGGAAGCATACCCCAGTTAATGAGATTTGAACGATAACGTTTTGTGGCATACTCATTGGCAATATTAGCCCATCCCCCAAGAACCTTCTGGCAGGAAGCTGCCTGCTCACGTGCAGAACCATCTCCTGGTTTCACTGCAAAAATTGTACTTCCGATTCCCATATTTTCTATTGTTACTTTTGGATATACATCCCAGATCTTGTTTACAACCGGTGTGAGTTCCTTTAAAGCATGCATCGGGCACTCATTTTCTCCTCTTGCATCCTGTGCTTTTTTCACTTCCTTCGCGCGAGAAACGTATTCTGGATCTTTTCTTGATAATGCAAACTCTGCAAGTCCAAGTGGATTGGATCTATAAGAAGAAGTCTCTCCTGAAGGAATTAACTCGTCTGTTGTTGTAACCGGATCATGGATTTCAGAAACAATCTTAAGAAGAAGGTTTTCTGGAAGTGCAGGCATGGCTGGCCAGTCTTTAATATTTGGTCCAAATTTAATTTCAACATCTGAATCCGCCACTCCCTTACTGTCAAATACACGATTTTCATAAATATTCTTATCAAAGAAATATTTCTGTCCTGTATATTCCACATCCAGATCTGTTGCTGATGTAAGATATCCTTTATTTGCTGCTGTGGCTGCAATAGAACGAGCATCCATAAGAGCAACGGAAGAAATCTGTCCGCTCTGTAGTTTTGAACCTTCTCTGTTCGGGAAGTTTCTTGTAGTATGTCTGATTGAAAATTCATTATTAGCAGGGGTATCTCCTGCTCCAAAACATGGGCCACAAAATGCTGTCTTAACAACAGTTCCGGCTGCCATAAGGTCTGCAACTGCACCATTTTTTACAAGTTCAAGATAAATAGGTGTACTTGCCGGATAAACACTGAATGTAAATGTATCATTTCCGATATTTCTTCCACGCATAATATCAGCTGCAGCGCAGATATTTTCAAATCCACCACCGGCACATCCTGCTATGATTCCCTGTTCTACATAGAATTTACCATTTTTTATCTTATCCTGAAGAGAATACTCCACAGCTCCATCAAGACTTACAAGTGCTTTCTTCTCTACATCATGCAAAATGTCTTTCAGGTTTGCATTTAATTCATCAATTGTATATACATTGCTTGGATGAAATGGCATAGCAATCATTGGCTTAATTTCACTTAAATTTACATAAACCATACCATCATAATATGTAACTGCACCAGGATTTAATTCTTTATAATCATTTTCTCTTCCATGGATTTGATAAAATTCACGAATCTTGTCATCTGTCTTCCAAATAGAGCTAAGACATGTAGTCTCTGTTGTCATAACATCAATGCCGATACGGAAATCTGCACTTAATTTTTCAACACCTGGTCCGACAAACTCCATTACTTTATTATTAACGTATCCATTGCCAAAAGTAGCTCCAATAATGGCAAGTGCAACGTCCTGTGGTCCTACTCCTTTTGCCGGCTCTCCATCTAAATAAATCGCAATAACTTCTGGTCTTTTAATATCATAAGTTTTATTCAGAAGCTGTTTTACAAGTTCTGGTCCACCTTCTCCCATAGCCATCGTACCTAATGCACCATAACGAGTATGACTATCTGATCCAAGAATCATTGCTCCACCAGCTGCAAGCATCTCTCTTGCATACTGATGAATAACTGCCTGATGAGGTGGAACATATACTCCGCCATATTTCTTTGCACATGTAAGTCCAAACATATGGTCATCTTCATTGATCGTACCACCTACTGCACAAAGGCTGTTATGACAATTTGTAAGAACATACGGAATCGGAAATTTCTCAAGACCTGAAGCTCTTGCTGTCTGGATAATACCTACAAATGTAATATCATGGGATGTCAGCTTATCAAATTTAATTTGTAAACGGTCCATGTCATTTGATGTATTATGTGCTTTTAAAATACCATAAGCAATGGTATTTTCTGCCGCTTCTTTTTTTGTAATTGGAACCTGAACATTTCCTTTATCTTCAACAATTTCTGTGCCGTTTAAAAGATAAACGCCATTTTCAAATAATTTTATCATAAACGCCTCCTGCTTTTTTCTTTCACTATCGTTGTTTATCATTTTAGCATGATAAAAAGTATCTGTAAATAAGAAAACTCCCTCACACAGCCTTGTGTGAGAGAGTTTTCTCTTAATTATTTTGCTTCACGTAAAATCTTTACAATTTCCAAATCTGTCTCACCAATAGAAATAATATCTTCTTTCTGAATCAGTATAGGTCTTTGCACTCTTTTTCCGTTTAAATATGTATGGTTTTTAGAGCCTTCGTCTCTTAAATAAAGACTGTTGTCCTCACACTCAATAGAACAATGAACTTTTGAAATTTTCTTATCATATGAAAGTGATAGAAATTTTTCAAATGCTGCGTCCTGTGTAGTACGTCCAATACCGATTGATTCTGTAAAAATAAAATTATGTGTATCTCCCGTAGCAAGGTTTTCAAAAATGATTTTCCATCTTCTTGGTCTTTTTCCTTCTGATTTGGCCTTTTCCTCATCTCTCGGACGTCTTCTTGACTCTGACGGGACTTCCTGTACTTTTCTTTCCGGCTCCCGTGATCTACTTTTCTTTATAGGGCGCTCATTACGAACTTTATCTTCTTCTCTTTCTTTTTTGTATTCTTTACGCTCTTTTACAATAGATACAATCGTAAGTATCGTAGTAACTATGATCAATACAAGCAGGACTACTAAAACTATCCAATATAACATTTTTTTCACTCCTTCTCGAATTGATATTACTATAATTTTTCTCATCAGGCAAGTAAAAACCCTTTTTTTCTACAGTATTTTACATTTTCAGCAATGTTTTTCAAAGAAAAACAGGAGCCATTTCTGACTCCTGTCTTTCTACAATTTGATGTAATTATAATCTCTTTAATAAAGCTTCTCTTTCTTCCTCATATCCTGGCTTTCCAAGAAGTGCAAACATATTTCTCTTATAGCTTTCCACACCTGGCTGATTAAATGGATTTACACCAAGTAAATATCCACTGATACCACATGCAAATTCAAAGAAATAGAATAATTGTCCAAGATAGTATTCATTCTGCTCTGGAATTTTAACCATAAGATTTGGTACGTTACCATCTGTGTGTGCAAGAATTGTTCCATTCATAGCACTCTTATTGATAAAATCTACTGTCTTACCAGACAGATAATTAAGACCATCAAGATCTACAGGTTCTTCATTAATGATAAGTTCTTCTGCAGACTGTTCTACATTAAGAACTGTTTCAAATAAGATACGATTTCCATCCTGAATAAACTGTCCCATTGAATGCAAATCTGTTGTAAGATCTACAGATGCCGGGAAAATACCTTTTTGATCTTTTCCTTCACTTTCTCCGTATAACTGTTTCCACCACTCTGAAACATAATGAAGGCTTGGCTCATAGTTTGCTACAATCTCAATAGCCTTTCCTTTACGAAGAAGAATGTTACGTGCTGCTGCATACTGTAAAGCTGAGTTTTCTGCAAAATCATTTTCCAGTGCTTCTTTTCTTGCTGATGCAGCACCTTCCATAAGTTTTTTGATATCTGCTCCACTTACTGCGATAGGAAGAAGTCCTACTGCTGTTAAAACAGAGAAACGACCACCAACATCATCTGGAACAACGAATGTTTCATATCCTTCTTCTGTTGCAAGATTTTTAAGTGCTCCTCTTGCTTTATCTGTTGTAGCATAAATTCTCTTTGCTGCTTCTTCTTTTCCGTACTTTTTCTCCAGAATTTCCTTAAATACACGGAATGCGATCGCAGGTTCTGTAGTTGTACCTGATTTTGAAATCATATTGATAGAAAAGTCTCTGTCGCCCACTACATCCATCAAATCTTTGATATACTTACTACTGATGCTATTTCCTACAAAATAAATTTCTGGAGCTTTTCTTACGTCTTTAGAAACAACATTGGCAAACGAATGTCCCAGGAACTCGATTGCTGCTCTTGCTCCAAGGTATGATCCACCAATACCGATAACAAGAAGGACTTCAGAATCTCTGCGAATCTTATCTGCTGCTTTCTCTATGCGTACAAACTCTTCTTTGTCATAATCAACCGGAAGATCAATCCATCCAAGGAAATCATTCCCTGCTCCTGTCTTAGAAACCAGTTTTTCCTTCGCCTGAACTACCAGTTCACTCATATAATCCATTTCATGTTCCTGAATAAAACCTGTTGCTTTTGAATAATCAAATGAAACTTTATTTTCCATTCTTTACCCTTCCTTTCTAAAGCTGTTCTTCGAACTAATTTTATCAAACATAGTACTTTTTATCAAGCTAAAAACTCTTCTAATATATGGCGTATGGTTTCTTCTTTTAGTTTTGTTTCTTCCTGCAATTCTCTTTGAGATCTTCCTGCATCAGAAAAAGTCTGTTCAAAAATTTCTCCTCGTTCTGCTTTTCTTGGTCTTCCTTCTATATTAATTGAAAGCTCTGGCTCTGGCTGTTTTTCGGTTTTACATGCTTTTACAACTCCCGGCTGTATAATATCTATTTCATCAGTCTGTCTTGCATTTTTGTTTCTTCTTGCACATGTATTCTCAATGTAGTCTATAACATAATTTTTTACAACTTTGAGTTTATATTCTTCATCCGAAAGTCTGCTGATCATAACCAAAGCTATCATCTGAGCTGCACCTAATGCCAGATATTGATAAACCCCCTCACAGAATCCGTGTTCCATAAAATGTGCTATTGCACCAAATACAGCTAATATAGCTGTAAACCATACAGTTTGTCCTTCCAAATGCTGCCATGTATGTAAGCGGAATAAAAACGGACGGTACTCACAAAAATATTTTTCCACGAATGCTTTTGGATTCTCCACCTTTTCATGTACCATACAGGCATGCTCGTGTTTTGAACGAATTAATTTGATAAGTTTCTGATTTGTTTTTGAAATGTCTCTTGCACCTTTTATCATTTGTGAAAGAATAATCTGATTTACAATCTTTGCCAGTACCCCCAAAAATCCTGTTGTTATCATAAGATAAAACAGTACATTTGTGTTGGCTGCTACATTGTTTAGCATAATAATTCCTCCTCTTTCCTTGTGACATTTTCTTTTTATGTACTTGTCTATGTGGCTTATTATAACTTATGTTTCCTATGATTTCCTCATAAATCGTTCAACAAGTTTCGCCTTTACCATCACAAAATCACAAAATTCGACTGGATTTTTCATTTTATTTTTGTTATAATCTTTTTTGATTTTTTTGATAGGCGGACGTTGTTATGCAATACATACCACAAGGTG
>JAHHTM010000073.1 GCA_020024675.1 Muricomes sp. | reverse complement strand
AGCACGGCTCTGGCTACAAGATATTGCACTAGTACTGTAATAAGCATCAAATAACCCGATGCATAGTTTACGTAGTAGCCACCTGTCCCATTATAAACTCCTCCCCACTGTAGATATAGGAAATACACCCATGATATGCTTAGCATTACTATGCCTGTCAAAAAAATACATATATTTTGTTTCTTTTTCTCTATTTTCCATTTTTCATAAAAACAGATATCATCCATGTTCCATTCTTTATATCGACGTTTGAGAATTTCTTTCAGGCAAATGATCATACCTGCTCCAAAAAAAAGATTACCTATACTCGAAAGATTCACAGTTTCTCTGGTCGCATAATAGTTACGATAGACTATGACATTTCTGAAAAAGAGCACCCCTAAAACCAGTAATATTGCTCCTGCTGTGATCTTTTTATTGTTTTTAAGAAATTCTTTTGTTTTTCTGATTCTATTTTTTAAATTTTTCCATTTTGTAGCCAATTCCCCACACCACCTTTACATATCTTGGTTTTTTTGAATCAATCTCTATTTTTTCACGTATATGACGTATATGTACCATCACCGTATTTTCCACGGAATATCCCGCATCTTCCTGCCAGACATTTTCATAAATCTGTTCTGCTGAAAATACCTGTCCTAAATGTTCCATAAAAAATTCAAGCATCTTGTACTCTGTAGCAGTAAGTTTTACTTCTTCTCCTTCTACAATAATAACTCTTTGCTTTTTATCGAGAACAAGACCTCCATTAACAATCTTATCTTTTTCTTCTTTTGGCGCTTCACCTCCCCATACATGGTATCTTCTTAAATGTGCCTTTATCCTCGCAATTAGTTCTGTTGGATTATAAGGCTTTTCAATATAATCATCTGCTCCTAAAACAAGTCCAGACACTTTATCACTTTCCTCCGTCTTTGCAGATAATATAATCACTGGAATTCTTGATTTCTCTCTTAATTTCATAAGTGCAGATAACCCATTCATTCTTGGCATCATTACATCTAAAAGAATCAGATCAATCTGCTTCGTTTCCATTGCCTCAAGTGCCTCCATTCCATCGTATGCCTTGACTACATTATATCCTTCATATTTTAACAATTCGCTGATGGAATAAACAATTTCTTTATTATCATCAACTACAAGTATCGTTTCTTTATCCATCGTTTCCACCCCTTTGCTGTCATTTATTTGTTACTATAACCTTACGACATATAACTAAAAAAAGTACTGTATTATTTCTTAAAAGTTTCTTAAACACTTTCATTTCGTTTATGTACATTCTTCCATAGCCAACGAAAAAGTGCAATGTCCGTTTTGTAACATTGCACTTTTATCTTTTAAAATTTTCCGCTTGTTCCACCTCTTGTCGTTCCTGAGGAATCGATATGAGTACTACTTCCACCACCAGATTCATCATTTTTTACAATCTTTCTTGTAGTTACTGTTCGATTGATAAATCTGTCTGTACTTTCTGTCAGGCTCATACTACCTTCATTTGCATATTCTCTCGCACTTGCCCTTAATTTCACAGATTTCAATTCTGATTTTTTTATGAAGGCAATAAATAATGTACCAATAAACCCAATGATAAATGATCCTGGTATCCAAAAAGGCGATACACTTTTTTTATGCAGATTGTGGCTATCATACGCAGTTCCACTATATGCCTTTGTAAGAAAATCATCACATAAATCTGCATACTCTAAGAAGCCATCATAATACTTTCCTTCCTTTAACATCGGAAGGAACTTCTCTGAAATATGATCTAATCCAACATCTGTAAATGCAGTCGTACAAAATCCGGTTGTACTAATACTCCAGTCTCCATCTTCCATGCTGATCAAGAGAAGAATACCATCTTTATTTTCTCCATATCCATAATTATTTTCATAATAGAATTGATCTGCATAGTTTTGTACATGCATCCCTTCTAAACTGTTCACCGTAGCCGCCACCACATCTACTTTCTGTCTTTTACTAATTTCATCCAGTTTCTCTCTAAGACTACTTTCTTCTTCCGAACTCAAGACATCTGCTTGATCTGTAACTCTAGGTAGGGCACTTTGTGCCTGCACCGGAAGGAGTACTAATATGGATAAAAAAGAAGCCAAAATACAAATTATACTTTTCTTTTTCATATTCATTTCCTCCTAAATTAATGTAAATAACCACAACAATGCATAGATTACAATTCCCGATATCAGACTGCCAATTCCAACAAATTTCCAGAAAACAGACATATCAGCCGGAAGATCTCCTACCATCTTTCCAGTCTGTCCGTTCATTGCAAATATATATTTTTCATTTTTCCATGTAGTATTCAGGATCCAGACAGGATACAATGCATAATGATGTTCCAACTTTTGAACGCTATAAGAACTATCCAAAGTAGAAACCATATCATACCCTTTGACAGTATTTCTAAGACTTTCTTCTGCACATCTTCTTGCCCGGTCTTTTATTCTATCTTCACACTCTTTTGGTTCCACATCATATCGATCTGCAAGATAACCTGACAGATATGCAGTTTCAAAAGGCACAGCCCCTTTAAAATCGTATGGCTCTATAGATTCCATCAGTGCATCATCCATTTTTTTTGAACCATCTGCCGGGATATGCAAAAAACTGAGGTTTCCTTTTCTTGAAATCTGATAATGCTCTGATTCTGTATATTGTACATCTTCACTAATCCACGAACGGATCTTTTTGGCATTATAAGATGCTCTAGCCTCTATATCCATATCATGAAGCCAGAATGGAACATAAATTCCTTTTATTTCATCGATATGATTTTCTTCTCTGAAAATCTTTGGAAGGAATGCTTTTCCTTTTAAATGAGATAGATACGCATTTTTTGCATCCTTTTTATCCACTTTAAATGGAATTATGTACTCTGGTCTTAAATCTCCTTTGAAGTTCTCTTTAAAGACTATTTTGTTTCCACAAAAAGGGCATTTTGAAGCTCCAAGCTTTTCATCTGCAACAATCTGACCACCACAGGATTCACAAATATACACTTTCATTCCTTCTGTCTCTTCTTCTTTCCACCCTGTGTCTTGTGTACTCTTCTCATTTGTAACTGCTTCCCTAAACTGATCTATTTCAAATTCCGTATCACAGTATGGGCATTTCATCTTTTGGCTTTTACTATCAAATTCAACGGTTCCACCACAGGATGGACACTTAAACTGCTGTACATCTGACATTTTTTTCCCCTCTCTTATTCTGAGGATCTCTCCTTAAAATTATTGAACATCTTCATCATTAAATGGATCCCCACATTCTGGACAAAACTTAGGTGGGTTTTTAGGATCTTCTGGTTCCCATCCACATTTATCACATTTGTACAATGGCTCTGCAGCTGGCTTTGGTTTTCCACATTCCATGCAAAATTTTCCCTTATTTAAAGTTCCACAACTGCACATCCATCCTTGTGGCTGCTGTACTTCTGTCTGCTGTACCTGCATCTGTTGTGTCTGCACCTGCTGCGCTTGCATTTGCTGCATCTGTGCCTGCTGCGCTTGCATTTGCTGCATCTGCGCCTGTTGTGCTGCACTCATCTGGAATAAATTCTGTGCATTTACACCTCCAGCCTGGCTAGCCATATTCATTCCCATAAATCCCATCATTGCACCATTAGAATTGTTTGCTGCACTTTTCATAGCTTCTGCCTGTGCACCAGCCAGCATTGCTGC
Organism: Muricomes sp.; assembly: GCA_020024675.1. Lineage (GTDB taxonomy): Bacteria > Bacillota > Clostridia > Lachnospirales > Lachnospiraceae > JAHHTM01. The sequence goes on along the minus strand of JAHHTM010000073.1, from coordinate 2,819 downwards.
TGCCATTCCTGGATCTCTATAAACTGCCATCTGCTGCGCCTGCTGGATTCTTTCCATATCCTCTTCTTTTAATGTGATTGGATTTAAAGCTACAGAAACAACTGTAATTCCTCTTCTTTCTAACCATTTTTTTGTCAACACTTCATTCATGGCATCTTCTAGTTCCGCCGCATGAGATGGAATCTGTCCTGGCCTTAATTCCAGATCCGATAATTTTGCAAAGGCTGGCTGAAGTGCTGCTATAAATTCCGTCTTCAGCTGACCATCAATCTGTGATCTTTCATATACTCCTTCTATGTTTCCACACACATTTACATAAAAAAGAAGCGGGTTGGTAATCCTGTAAGAATAGATTCCATTACATCTTACAGAAACCTCCGTATCCAGATTGATATTGTGGTCTACAATTCGGAACATAAATGGATTTGCTGTGCCAAACTTATTTTCTGTAATCTCTTTGGTATTAAAATAATATACCCTCTGGTCTTTTGCAGCATCTCCACCATATGTAAAACGTCTTCCAAATTCTTCAAATGCTCGCGTAATGGTTTCTCCTAAATCTCCTGTGAAAATGCTAGGTGATAATGAAGAATCATAAGTAAATTCTCCAGATTCTGCACACACTTCAACAATCTTACCTTGCTCAACGATGATCATACACTGGCCATCTGCCACCACGATTCCAGATCCATTGGAAATAATATTGTCATCATTTCTCGAATTGGAAGACCTGGAAGATGTTTTCTTTCTTCCTCGCATTACAAGTGTATCTGTATCCATTGATTCACAGTAAAAATATTCTTTCCACTGTTCTGATACTACCCCTTTTGCTGACTCTTTTGCTGCATGAATTACACTTCTTATTAATCCCATACTTTACTCCTTTCGTTTGTCTTTTTTATTAATTATATTTTCATAAAATATCTTCTGATGTATGGATCCGTCTCATGGATCGGACTTCAGAACAAATATACAACGATTGTCAATATAACCACAAATGCCATAAAGATCACAGGCACCAAATAAACTGCTAAAACATCACACTAAAAAACATCGGTAGCATAAAGCGTCACAATGTATGTCTTAGATGTTTGTTCGTCAGATCTGTTATCATTTTATTTCTGTTATACTTTTTTATATTTTAACATTTATGAAAGCAGATTAACGGCAATAGATGAAAATGTAACAACACCTTTTTTTAACACAGATTCATCAATATCAAATGCTGTCGTATGCTGTGGTGATTCCATTTTAGTAACAAAGCGCATATATGTAGCTTGTCCTCCATGCTCTTGTACATGATTCATCATAAAACCAGCATCTTCACTGTCTAAATTCTTTACCTGAAGGATATCACTTACTTTATATTCCGGATATTCTTTTGTGATAATTCCTGCGATCCTTTCTACAAGTTCTTCATCACTCGTCTGAGATGGTGCATATCCTTCTTTTATAATCTGACAAGTACACCCTTCCATAATGGCCGCCCCTTGGCATACTTCACAGGCACGTCTACTCATATATTCATTGATTTTTGTTGTCTCTCCTCTGACTTCCATTGTAAGTATCGCTTTATCCGCCACAATATTTCTCCCGGTTCCCCCATGGATACTTCCTACATTGATCCTTGACATTCCTTCACTATGTCTGGCAATTCCTGAAAGGCCCACTGCTGCATGAGCAGCAGCTAATACTGCATTTTTTCCTTCTTCCGGTGAACGCCCTGCATGAGCACTTTGTCCCAAAAAATTCACGGTATATTTCGTCGTTGCAAGAGCCCCATAACTTCCCGGAATAAGGTCCGCTTCTTTATCGTCATAAGCCGATGATACGTGTGCGCCCACAAAATAGTTTGTATGGTCAAGATGTCCTGCCTTTACAATGCTGTAGGCTCCTCTTGTCCCCTCTTCTGCAGGCTGAAAAATAAGTTTCACTGTTCCATGAAGCTGCTTCTTCATTTCCGATAATATCTTTGCCGTTCCAAGTCCAATAGCTGCATGACAATCATGTCCACAGGCATGCATAACACCCTCATATTGAGACGCAAATCCTTCTTTGCATGGTCGATGTGATAAAGATGCGTCTTCCTGCAACGGCAATGCATCAATATCAAATCGAAAAGTGACCTCTGGTCCTTCTCCACAATGTAAAATTCCAATAACTCCAGTATGTCCTTCTTCCATTTCTTTTGTTAAATGGATTCTCTTTACTTCTTCACTCTTATTTTTAAGAATGTCAAGATGCTCCCTCGTCTGTTTTTCACTTGGCACTCCCATTCTCATTTCTTCCTTACATACCGCCTTTCCTGTCACCACCTCATAACCAAGAGAAGAAAGTGTCTCTGCAATAATCGCTGAGGTGCGCATCTCAAGCCAGCCTGTCTCTGGATGAGCGTGAAAGTCACGTCTTAAATTTATCAGTTCTTTTTCTATCCTGTCTACTTTATATAAAATTTCTCTATATTTATTCTCGCTATTATCCATTTTGCTCATTCCAACTTATATTTTTTATTCTATAAAATCACAAGATTCCACAAGAAACTCTACAATTTCTTCAAGATATCTTTTATCTGTTTCATCAAATCTATTTTTAATTGGACTATCTATGTCCAAAACTCCTATTTTTTTATCTCCACACATAACAGGAATTACAATTTCTGAGTTTGATCGATCATCGCAGGCAATGTGCCCTGTAAACTTATGTACATCGGGAACAATCAAAGTCATTCCTTTCTCAAACGCTGTTCCACAAACTCCTTTTCCAGTTGCAATTCTTACACATGCAGCTCTTCCCTGAAATGGACCGAGTATCAATTGATT
>JAHHTM010000072.1 GCA_020024675.1 Muricomes sp. | reverse complement strand
CTTTTTGAGAATATATTCTGCAAGAAGTTCCATTTCACCTTTTAATCTTGCAGGAAGAACTGCAAGCCCCATAACCTCGATCAGTCCAATATTTTCTTTCTTGATGTGATGAAGTTTTGCATGAGGGTGGTAAACACCAAGAGGATGTTCGTCTGTAGTGATATTATTACGAAGAGTAAGATCTAATTCATACATATCGTCATGCATTCTTGCAATTGGTGTAATCGTATTGTGTGGTTGTCCATCTGTTTCAGCAAAGATAAAAGCACTTTCATCTGTATAGCTTCGCCATGCTTTTAAGATATGGTCGGCAAGTTCAATAATACGATTTTCGTCTTTTCCCTGTAAACGGATTACAGAAAGTGGCCATTTAACGATGCCGGCCTTCACATCTTCAAATCCGTCGATAGTGAATTCTTTGATAAATGGAGCTTTCGCCATAGCAAAAGTATAATTTCCGCCTTGGAAATGGTCATGGCTTAAGATAGAGCCACCAACGATTGGGAGATCTGCATTAGAACCAAGGAAGTAATGTGGAAATAACTTCACAAAGTCGAATAATTTACGAAATGTATTTTTTTCGATTTTCATTGGAACATGCTGACCATTAAACACGATACAGTGTTCGTTATAGTAAACATAAGGTGAATACTGGAATCCCCATTTACTGTCATTCACAGTGATAGGCATGATCCTGTGGTTCTCTCTTGCAGGATGATTTGTACGTCCTGCATAGCCTTCATTTTCAATACAAAGCAGACATTTTGGATAGGAAGATGCTTTTGCATTTCTTGCAGCAGCAATGGCCTTTGGATCTTTCTCTGGTTTGGAGAGATTAATAGTGACATCCAATACACCATAATCTGTATCTACAGTCCATTTCTGGTCCTTACAGACACGATATCGACGGATATAATCACTGTCCTGACTAAGTTTATAGAAATAGTCAGTTGCTTCTTTAGGAGAAGCTTCATAGCGTTTCCAAAACTCTGCCTGAACCTGTGCAGGACGTGGCATCAGACAATTCATCAGTTTTGTATCAAACAGATCTCTGCTGACGATATTGTCATCGATGATATTTCTTGCGACAGCTTCGTCAAGAAGCTCTTTTAAAACGTCTTCTAGTATAATGTTTTGAAGAGCACAGTCTGTGTCTACATATTCATCTTCATGAAAACAGTCCAAAAGAAGATTTGTAGTGTAGATTCGTTCACATTCAGGGGTAAGTCCGCTGGAAATGCCATACTGTACTAATTTTTTGATTGCATCACTTAACATTCCTATGTTCCTCCTGTATAAATAATTATTAGTCTAATCTGCAGGCTCCGTTTCCAATGTCTACAGTGTAAAATTCAGCCTCATGGCCAACTTTTTCTATATATTTTGAACCAACTGTTTTGATAAATGTATCAACAGCTTCGTTTTTGACAATACTCACAGTACAGCCACCAAAACCACCGCCAGTGATTCTAGAACCGATAACACCAGGGATAGACCATGCAAGATCAACAAGAATATCAATTTCTTCACAAGAAACTTCATAATCATCTCTAAGGGAAATGTGAGATTGGTTCATTAATTGTCCAAAATGAGCAATATCTCCGTCTTTTAATGCTTTAACAGCTTCTATTGTACGTTGATTTTCAGCAACAGCATGTCTTGCTCGTCTGATTTTTACTGGGTCATTGATAAGGTTTTTGTTGTTTTCGAATGTATCAACATCAAGCTCACCAAGTGATTTAATATCAAGTTTTGTCTGAAGAGCAGCAAGTGCATCTGCACACTCCTGACGACGGTCATTGTACTTAGAGTCTACGAGACTATGTTTTACTTTACTGTTTGTAATGATAATCTTTGCATCGTTTAATGCAACTGGTGCATATTCATAGCTTAAATCAGAAGTATCAAGGAAGATAGCGTGGTCTTTTTTACCCATGGCAACAGCAAACTGATCCATGATACCACAATTGCAACCATTAAAGTTGTTTTCAGACTGCTGACCGATAAGTGCGAGATCTATCATATTAAATTTGTGGATGTTAAATAAGTTGCTAATGACAAGTCCTGTCAGTACTTCTAATGAAGCTGAAGAAGATAATCCTGAACCATTAGGAATGTTGCCCCAGATAATCATGTCAAAACCATTTTCAAGCTCTATACCGCGTTCCTTAAAAGCCCACACGATTCCAAGAGGATAGTTTGCCCATCCATATTCTTTTTTGTTTGTAAGATCGTCGAGAGATGCTTCAACAACACCAAAGTGTGTAAGGTTAAGAGAATAGAAGTGCATAAGTCTGTCAGAACGTTTTCTTGCCAGAGCATATGTACCAAGAGTCAGTGCGCAAGGAAAAACATGTCCGCCATTGTAATCTGTATGCTCACCAATAAGGTTGACGCGTCCAGGAGAAAAGAAGAATTCTGTGTTCTGCGCATCACCAAATAACTCTATGAATTTTGTGGTTAATGTCTCTTTCATTTGAAGGTCCTCGCTTTCATTTTTAAAAAATTGTATTTTTATCCATACACATCCATTATAACTGAAAGTATGTGCATTGTATATAATAAATGTTGAAAAATTCATTAAAATGATTTGGCTACAGTAAAGTAGGGTTCTGAGTATGATTTGCTTAAAAAGAGCATACAATGTAACAAAAAGCGGTCAAAGTGGAGAAAACATGGGGTTAAAAAAATACATACAGTGTTTACAGGTTGTTTATATAATGTTGCTTACAGGAATGGTATTTCCATGGTCATTCCTTGATAATACAAGCAAGATTGAAAGTATGGATCCTGGCAGGGCAGAGATGTTTTCAACAAATGCAAGATCATGTGTTTCAGAAACAGAATTTGAAAAACCTAAGATTGCTATTACATTTGATGATGGACCGAATATTACGTATACACCACAATTATTAGATGGCCTCAAAAAAAGAAACGTAAGGGCAACTTTTTTTCTGGTGGGGCAGAATATGGAGGCAGAGCAAAACCAGGCAATTGTTCGGAGGATGTTTGAAGAAGGACATTTGATTGGAAATCATTCATATCATCATTTAGAAATTCCAAAACTTGAGCTAGAAGAGGCAGTAAAAGAAATAAAAGATACAGAAATGTTGATTGAACAGATAACAGGTGAAAAGTCAGGCTATTTTCGTCCACCGTATGGCTCGTGGGATAAACGATTAGAAAAGCAGGTTTCTGTCATTCCTATTTTATGGACGATAGATCCAAGAGACTGGGAGAATAAAAATAGAGCTCAAATTGTCAATAAGGTAGTGACGGAAGTGAAAGAAAATGATATTATTTTGTTGCATGACTGTTATGGCAGTTCTGTAGAAGCAGCCTTAGAGATTATTGATATTTTAAAAAATAAAGGTTTTGATTTTGTTACAGTAGAGCAGCTTATTATGGATTAAGATTCATACATAGGATAAAAGGAGGCTAGATATGAGCGAGAAAGTTTATGAATATTCAAGGACAGAGCTTTTGATTGGAAAAGCAGGAATGCAGAACTTAAGAAATGCATCGGTTATGGTGTTTGGTATCGGCGGTGTAGGTTCTCACTGTGTAGAAGCACTTGCACGAAGTGGCGTAGGAAAATTGATACTGATCGATAATGATACGGTATCGTTGACAAATATAAACAGACAGTCCATTGCTTTCCATAGTACGATAGGAAAATACAAGACAGAAGTCATGAGAGACAGGATTAAAGACATTGATCCAACGATTGAGGTGGAGACATATGAAATGTTTGTTCTCCCAGATAATATAGAAGAATTATTTAAAGATACTCCAGATTATATCATTGATGCGATTGATACAGTGACAGCTAAACTCGCACTTACTCAGATAGCCATAAAGAAAGAAATACCGATTATAAGTAGCATGGGAACTGGAAATAAACTGCATCCAGAGTTATTTGAGATTACAGATATTTCAAAGACAAGTGTTTGTCCATTATGCAAAGTTATGAGAAAAGAATTAAAAGCACGGGGAATTAAAAAACTCACAGTACTTTATTCAAAAGAAAAACCAATAGATATTTCTGGGAAAGAAACAGGAGAAGACAAAGGCCTAAGACGTCAGATTCCGGGAAGTATTTCGTTTGTTCCGCCAGTTGCCGGAATAATGATCGCCGGATACGTGATCAGAGATATTTCAGGTGTCGGACAGGATTGTAGATAAAGTGAGGAGATAGGCATGAAGAAAAATAATAAGGTCAGAGAATATATTATGATAACAATTGCAATGTTGATTGTTTCGGCGGCAGTGTATTATTTTATGATCTCAAGCGGAATTGTCATTGGAAGTGTTTCCGGACTTGCACTGGTATTGTCACATCTGTTTCATATACCGGTTTCACTGATCACATTTGCATTAAATGGAGTTCTTTTGATCATTGGCTTTATATTTGTCGGTAAAGATTTTGGAGCAAAAACTGTTTATACATCGATGCTTTTGCCAGGGTTTCTTGGTATATTTGAACAGATTTCGCCGAATGCAGGCTCTGCTACCGGAAATATCGTTTTTGACCTGATGGCATATATTCTTGTTGCAGGGCTTGGACAGGCACTATTATTTCATGTAAATGCTTCTTCAGGTGGATTAGATGTTGTTGCAAAAATTATTAATAAATTCACACGTATGGAACTTGGAAAAGCGGTCACGATTACAGGAATTGCTACAGCACTTACATCGGTTCTTGCATACGATGTGCCTACCTTGATCATTAGTATACTGGGAACATATGCCAATGGAATTGCAGTCGATTATTTTATAGATGGGTTTAATAAGAAAAAAAGAGTATGCATACTTTCCGATGATTATGTCGTAATCCAAGAATATATCATGAATGAGCTGCATAGAGGAGTTACAAAATATGAGGCACAGGGAGCATATGGCGGAAAAACACATACAGAGCTTGTAACGATTCTTTCGCAGCAGGAATACAAGCAGCTTTTAAACTATTTGCATTGCAACCATACAAATATTTTCGTGACGGTATCTACGGTAAATGAAGTGATCGGCCAGTGGAATTAAAAGATACGTAGGATGAAGAGGAGAATGGTAAATGGATTTATTTGATTATATGAGAGAAACAAGAAAAGAAAGTGAATCACCACTTGCTTCAAGAATGCGTCCAGAGACTTTAGATGAAGTTGTAGGACAACAGCACATTATCGGCAAAGATAAACTTTTATATCGTGCCATTAAGGCAGATAAATTAGGGTCTCTTATTTTCTATGGACCACCTGGAACGGGAAAGACGACTCTTGCCAAAGTGATCGCAAATACTACAAGTGCAGAATTTAAACAGATCAATGCTACAATTGCCGGCAAAAAAGATATGGAAGAAGTAGTCAGACAGGCAAAAGACCTTCTTGGAATGTACCAGAAAAAGACAATACTTTTTGTGGATGAGATCCATAGATTTAATAAAGGCCAGCAGGACTATCTGCTTCCATATGTGGAAGATGGAACAATCACGTTGATTGGAGCAACGACAGAAAATCCATATTTTGAGGTGAACGGAGCTCTTATTTCAAGATCAAGTGTTTTTGAATTAAAAACTCTGGACAAGGAGGATATCAAAACTCTGATCAAAAGAGCCGTGACAGATGATAAAAAAGGGATGGGAAGTTTCCATGCCCAGATTGACGAGGATGCACTTGAGTTTTTGACGGACGTTTCTGGCGGAGATGCGAGAAATGCTTTAAATGCGATTGAACTTGGAATTCTTACTACAAAAAGAAGCGAGGATGGTATAATACATATCACATTGGATGTTGCTTCGGAATGCATACAAAAAAGAGTGGTTCGCTATGATAAAGGCGGGGATAATCATTATGATACGATTTCGGCTTTTATAAAAAGTATGCGAGGATCAGATCCAGATGCAGCGGTCTTTTATCTTGCTAAAATGCTTTATGCAGGAGAAGATATTAAATTTATTGCAAGAAGAATTATGATCAGCGCATCAGAGGATGTGGGAAATGCAGATCCAATGGCACTTAATGTGGCTGTTGCGGCATCACAGGCTGTTGAAAGAATCGGGATGCCCGAAGCACAGATTATATTAGCGCAGGCAGTAACATATATTGCATCAGCACCAAAGAGCAATGCATCCTATAATGCTATATTGTCTGCCATGGATGCAGTAAAACATAACAAGACTACGATTCCATCCCACCTTCAGGATGCACATTACAAAGGTTCACAGAAATTAGGGCACGGTGTAGGGTATAAATATGCACATGACTATCCAAATCACTATGTGGATCAGCAGTATCTGCCGGATGAAATAAAAAATGCCAGATTCTATGAACCTGGCACATTAGGATATGAAAAGAAAATAAAAGAACATTTAGAGAAGCTTAGACAGGATTAATGAATAAAGATCCTGACTAACAGCATTCCAGTTATTAGCAATGGTTTCCGCCTCAACTTCCGTAGGAACAGTTAGTTTCAAATCGATGAGGCTGAAACCATTTTCTACAATCTGGCAGCATACTTCATATTCAT
>JAHHTM010000071.1 GCA_020024675.1 Muricomes sp. | reverse complement strand
GTATATAAGCATATGGAATGAGGGAGACGGTACCTTTTGGGTATCGTTTTTTGTTGTCAGAACTAAGAGAACAGATGAAATAGATCTGTTCTTTTTTTGTGTTTTGGTATGTAGAAGAATAAGAAAAAGAAATTTGATTTTATTAATAATTTGGTCTATAATACACTAAAATAGAAAATGAAGTTGTAGTAAGATATGAAAGAATTAATATGTGAATTAGAAGAAAATCAAGCCCTTTCTAAAGAAAAATGGGAAAGACTAATAAAGAACGCAGATCAAAATGTAGCAAATTTCCTTTTTGAACGCGCAGTTGTAATCCGAAAAAAATATTATGGAAATGATATTTATATAAGAGGATTGATTGAATTTACTAATTATTGTAAAAATGACTGCTATTACTGTGGAATTCGAAAAGCTAATAAAAATATTGAAAGATATCGTCTTACAGAACAACAGATTATATCATGTTGTGAGCAAGGATATGATCTTGGATTTCGTACCTTTGTGTTACAAGGTGGGGAAGACGGATATTTTTCAGATGAAAAAATGTGTTTCTTAATTCAAAACATTAAAAAGAAATTTCCAGATTGTGCGATTACATTATCCATTGGAGAAAAAACAGAAAATGCTTACCAAAAATATTATAATGCCGGAGCGGACAGATATCTTTTAAGACATGAAACCTTTGATGAAGCTCATTATGGTATGCTTCATCCAGCTTTATTGTCTGCAAAAAACAGACAGAAATGTCTGTTTGAATTAAAAAATATAGGTTATCAGACGGGTAGTGGATTCATGGTAGGTTCCCCAGGTCAAACCCCAGAGCATCTTGCAAAGGATATGCTTTTTTTAAAGAAATTAAATCCGCATATGGTAGGAATAGGACCATTTATCCCACATCACGATACTAGATTTAAAGATGAAAAAGCAGGTACGCTTTTTCAGACTTTGTTTATGCTCGGACTTTTACGATTAATGCTTCCTAAAACACTTCTTCCAGCAACAACCGCTCTTGGCACTATAGCCCCAGAAGGGAGAAAATTAGGTGTTTTAGCAGGTGCCAATGTGGTTATGCCAAATTTAACACCAAAAGATAAAAGAAAACAATATAGTCTGTATGATCACAAACGGTGTATGGGTGATGAGGCGGCGGAAGGTCTGCAGTTGTTAAAAAAAGAAATGAGAGAAATAGGATATCAAGTGATCATAGACAGAGGTGATTCTCTTGTATCAAATGACAATTAAGAATCGAGGAGAAGGGTATGTATAATGTAGCATCAAAAAAAGCAGAAGAATTTATTGATCATCAGGAAATAATAGATACATTGGCTTATGCACAGAGTAATAAAAGAAATGAAGTATTGATAGATGCCATTATTAAAAAGGCAAAATTGAGAAAAGGTCTGACACACAGAGAGGCATCCGTTCTTCTTGCTTGTGAACTGGAAGAAAAAAATCAGGAAATATATCGGTTAGCGGAGCAGATCAAAATTGATTTCTATGGAAACAGAATTGTAATGTTTGCCCCTTTATACCTTTCAAATTATTGCATTAATGGATGCACTTATTGTCCATATCATTTGAAAAACAAGCATATTACTCGTAAAAAACTTACTCAGGATGAGATAAGAAAAGAAGTGATTGCACTTCAGGATATGGGACATAAGCGCCTTGCATTGGAAACAGGAGAAGATCCAGTCAACAACCCTATAGAATATGTTTTGGAAAGTATTAAGACGATTTATAGTATCAAACATAAAAACGGCGCAATTCGGCGTGTTAATGTCAATATTGCTGCTACTACCGTTGAAAATTATCGTAAATTAAAGGAAGCCGGTATTGGTACTTACATATTATTTCAAGAGACCTATCACAAAGAAAGTTATGAACAACTTCATCCAACAGGACCAAAACATGATTATGCATACCATACGGAAGCGATGGACCGGGCTATGGAGGGAGGAATCGATGATGTCGGACTTGGAGTTTTATTTGGTCTAGATAAGTACAGGTACGAATTTGCCGGTCTTTTAATGCATGCAGAACATTTAGAAGCAGTATATGGTATAGGACCTCATACTATCAGTGTTCCTCGATTACGTAATGCAGACGACATAGATATTACTACATTCAAAAATGGAATCAGTGATGATATTTTTGCAAAAATCGTAGCTTGTATACGTATTGCCGTGCCATATACCGGTATGATCATTTCAACACGAGAAAGTCAAGAATGCAGAGAAAGAGTACTTCATCTTGGAATATCACAGGTCAGTGGAGCATCTAAGACTAGTGTTGGTGGATATGCAAATCCGAAGGATGAAGAAGAAAACTCAGAACAATTTGATGTTTGTGATAGAAGAACACTTGATGAGGTGGTAAGATGGTTGATGGAAATGGGATACATTCCTAGTTTTTGTACAGCATGTTATAGAGCCGGACGTACAGGTGACCGGTTTATGGAACTATGTAAGAGTCAGCAGATTCAAAACTGTTGTCATCCAAATGCTTTGTTGACGTTAAAAGAATTTCTTGTTGATTATGCATCTGGAGGGACAAAGAAGATTGGAAATGAGATGATCTTAAAAGAAACTGCAAATATCTCAAATGAGAACGTGCGTCAGAAAGTAATAGAACATCTGGAAGCAATTGAAAATGGAAGAGGAAATGATTATAGATTTTAATTAAAGGAGAACGATTATGAGTTTAAACAGCACACCATCTTCTGAACGGATTCATATTGGAATCTTTGGTAGACGAAATGCAGGGAAATCAAGTCTTATTAATGCAATGACAGAACAAAACCTTGCGATTGTTTCAGAAGTCCCAGGGACTACAACAGATCCTGTCTCAAAGGCGATGGAGTTGCTTCCCTTAGGACCAGTGGTTATGATTGACACGCCTGGGATTGATGATGATGGAGATCTTGGCAAATTGAGAATCCAGAAATCATACCAGGTTTTAAATAAAGTGGATATTGCACTTCATATTGTTGATGGATGTGAAGGAATTACAAAAGAAGATGTGTTGTTGCTTGAAAAAATCAGAAAAAAAAATATTCCATATATTGTAGTATTTAATGAGAAGGATTCAGTTCTATGTGAGCAACCGGAAACGCAAATGTTCAAATCTCATCTGACAGATCAAAACAGTATAAAGGTGAGTGCAAAAACAGGAATGAATATTTTGGAATTAAAAGAAAAAATAGCCAATCTTACTTTGCAGAAGAACTCAGAAAAGAAGATTGTAAGTGATTTTCTTAAAGAGGGGGATTTTGTTATTTTAGTAGTTCCAATTGATGCTGGGGCACCAAAAGGAAGACTTATTCTTCCACAACAGCAGACAATAAGAGATATTCTTGAGGCCGGTGCTAATGCAGTAGTTGTGAATGATACACAGTTAGAACAAACAATGGCTCATCTTGGAGTATGTCCCAAACTTGTTATTACAGACAGTCAGATTTTAAAAAAAGTTTCTTCTATTGTCCCGGAATATATTCCGTTGACTTCATTTTCCATTCTTTTTGCAAGATATAAAGGAAATTTAAAAGTTACAGTAAGGGGCATTGAAAAATTACGGAGTTTAGAAGATGGAGATAAGATTCTAATTTCGGAAGGATGTACACATCACAGGAAATGCGAAGATATTGGCACTGTAAAAATCCCGGCATGGATTAAGGCGTATACGGGAATTGTTCCGAAGTTTGTTTTTACAAGTGGTGGAGAATTTCCAGAAGATTTGTCAGAATATGCTATGATTATTCATTGTGGAGGTTGTACGTTGAATGATAGAGAAATGAACTATCGTTTAAAATGTGCAGAAGATCAAAATATTCCGATTACGAATTATGGGATGTGCATAGCATATATAAATGGAATTCTGGATAGAAGTTTGAAAATATTAAAAAAATAGCAGGAATAAGAAGAGGAGAAAAATGGTAAGCTTAAGTACACTTTGTTATATAGAAAAAGATGAAAAATATTTGATGTTACACAGAACAGTAAAAAAGAATGACGTAAATAAAGACAAATGGATTGGAGTTGGAGGACATTTTGAATATCAGGAAAGTCCGGAAGATTGCCTTTTAAGAGAAGTAAAGGAAGAAACCGGATATACCCTTACTTCTTATAGATATCGAGGAATTGTAACCTTTATATATGGAGATGATATTACAGAATATATGTCATTATACACAGCTGATGGATTTGAAGGGATTCCAATCCCATGTGATGAAGGAGAACTGGAGTGGATAGATAAAAAAGCAGTATTCGATCTCAATATATGGGAAGGTGATAAGATATTTTTCAGGCTGTTAAATGAAGACAGAGGATTTTTTTCATTAAAATTAGTTTATAATAAGGCAGATAAGCTTTTATATTACACAATCGATGGCAAAAGGTATGATTGTGAAAATGAATGAATTAATTTTAAATCTTTTTATGCACACCACTTTTCTTTGTATTTCTCACTTTTCTTATTTCTAGGAATTGGATACTTCTGAATTATTTCAGTCTGTAATGCTTCCTTTTTACTTTCAAAGGGGGGACAATGGTATCTGTTTTGTGGTCGTTCTTTTGAGTAAAACCGAATGTAATCATTTATTGCATATCTTTTTCTTTTAGTTGACGTTTTAATCTAAGATGCAGTATCTTTATTTTCTTTTTGCTTCTGCCATATAGACCTCTCTATTAGGAATATGATCCTTAAGTTGTCTATTGGCATTATACAATGAAACCCAGTTAGAAAGTGTTGTTTCTGATGTAATTTTGTAGTGTAAACAAAGTTCACTAAATGAACCTGGTCATTGATATATTCTTTGACCACCTTTATTTTAAATTCGGACGTATACGTAGAGCTTCTAACTTTATCAACAAATGCATCAGGACCATTTTTGCGGTGTTTTGTAAGCCACTTCCAAAACAATCCAGGTAATCTGTCAGAATTCCAACAATTCTCAATACATAATTAAATAGGAAATTTGACTCCTGATAAATAATTTGAACATATTTGTATTATTTGTTCTGATGAAAATTTTCTTTTTCTCATGACTATGGAAGTAGAAATGCGTACATAACGATAAAGTGACAAGCACTTCCACCCATTACAAATAAATGAAAGATTTCATGCGTTCCAAAATTTTTATGTTTACTATTAAAAATAGGTAATTTTAGTGCATAAATGATGCCACCTATTGTGTAAATAATCCCTCCGGCAAGGAGCCAGAGAAAAGCGGAATGTGACATGTTGTTGAGCAACTGAGTAAATGCAAGCACACAAGTCCAGCCCATGCCGATATAGAGTATGGATGAAACCCATTTTGGACAGAATACCCAGAATGCTTTCAATAAAATACCGAGAATTGCGATTGACCATACAAGGGCAAGCAAAAACATTCCGGTAGGTTGGTTCAGAACAAGAAGGCAGATTGGAGTGTAGCTCCCTGCGATTAATATGAATATCATCATGTGATCGATTTTTTTTAAAATGGTGTTAACTTTTTCAGAAAAATCAAAGGTATGATAAGTAGTACTGGCTGCATAAAGTAAAATAAGACTTACGACATAAACTGTAAGCGAAACAATATAAATATGGTCTGGTTCATGAGCTGCTTTTATAAGCAAAGGGACCGCTGCAAAAATTGCCATCAGCATACCAATAAAATGAGTAATTGCACTTCCGGGTTCCTTTATAGAATGTTTTTTATTCATAAGACAACACCTCCTGGAAAATAAAAACATAACATCTAGTAATTAAAACTACATAAAGTATATACATATATTACGCCGAAAAAATAAAAAATGCAAGTATATATTTCAGAAAAAAGAAAGGAAAAATTGACATCTTTTTTATTGTCTGATATGATACGGAAGTTGAGCTTGAAATTATGAAGAGAAAAAAGGAGATATATGGAAGAAGTAAGATTTGAAGAATTAAATTTATACCCTGAGATTATGCGAGCAATAGAAGATATGGGATTTGAAGAAGCATCTCCGATCCAGGCAAAAGCCATCCCGGCTATGTGCTCAGGGAGAGATATTATAGGACAGGCACAGACAGGTACTGGAAAAACGGCAGCGTTCGGTATTCCACTCCTGCAAAAGATAGATCCAAAGAGTAAAAAACTTCAGGCAGTTGTACTCTGCCCGACAAGAGAACTTGCGATACAGGTAGCACAGGAAATCCGTTCTCTTGCAAAATATATGCATGGTATTAAAGTACTGCCGGTTTATGGTGGACAGGAGATCGTAAAACAGATCCGTCAATTGAAGAATGGTACACAGATTATTATCGGTACCCCTGGACGAGTTATGGATCATATGCGTAGAAAAACAATCAAAATGAAGCACATTCATACAGTTGTCTTAGATGAAGCGGATGAAATGTTGAATATGGGATTTCGAGAAGATATAGAAACAATTCTTGAAGGTGTTCCAGAAGAACGTCAGACAGTACTTTTTTCTGCAACAATGCCGAAACCAATTCTTGAGATTACAAAGAAATTTCAAAATCATGCGGAACTTATAAAAGTTACAAAAAGAGAACTGACAGTTCAAAACATAGAACAGTTCTATTA
>JAHHTM010000070.1 GCA_020024675.1 Muricomes sp. | reverse complement strand
TTTGTCACTTTTTTTGTAACTTTCTTAGCCATTTAAACTAACCTACTTTCTTGAATACTTAATTAAAATTTATCGATTATTATTTCTTTTTGTTTGCAACAGTTCTCTTAGGACCTTTGCATGTTCTTGCGTTTGTTTTAGTCTTCTGTCCACGTACTGGAAGTCCTTTTCTATGACGGATTCCACGGTAGCATCCGATTTCTTTAAGTCTCTTGATGTTGAGCTGAATCTCTCTTCTAAGATCACCTTCAACGAGCTGTGTTGCATCGATCACTTCGTTGATTTTTTTCTCATCATCTGTTGTTAAATCTCTAACACGAGTGTCAGGATTGATTCCTGCCTCTGCTAAGATACGGTTAGCACTTGTTCTACCGATTCCATAGATATAAGTTAAACCGATTTCTACACGTTTGTCTCTTGGTAAGTCTACACCTGCAATACGAGCCATGTGTCTTTCCTCCATTTCAAATCTGTTATCATATTGTCCCAAACTGGGATGTACTACCGGATTAAGAAAGGTGTTTCTTTCCATAGTAAATACATCCAGGCATGTGCATCGCACATCCCCTTTCCCGACAAAGGGTATCCTTTTTCTAGATGTCGGGTATTATAAGCAATATACAAAAGTCCACCAGCTCATTCTTTCTATATAAAAAGATACATGGTGTATTCCTACTGTATATTAAACAACATTACATAATTATATATGTCCTGTTGTCAGCTGCCTAATTAATTCACAAATCAAATAAAAATTAATCTAAATTAACCCTGTCTTTGTTTGTGTTTTGGATTTTCGCAGATAATTCTGACGCTTCCTTTTCTTTTAATAACTTTGCATTTTTCGCAAATTGGTTTTACTGATGATCTAACCTTCATGTCAAATCCTCCTTCCATTCTTTGCTAACTCATAAAACGTTACAGACTGTTTTTTGGACACACCTATCCAAAAACAGCCATTTCATATTATAACACTATTCACAAAATAAAGTCAATACTTTTTTATTTATCTCTCCAGACAATTCTTCCCTTACTTAAATCGTATGGTGACATCTCTAATGTAACCTTATCTCCTGGTAAGATTTTAATAAAATTCATACGAAGTTTTCCACTGATGTGTGCAAGTACAATGTGTCCATTTTCAAGTTCTACTTTAAACATCGCGTTTGGAAGTTTTTCAACTACAACGCCTTCAATTTCAATAACGTCAGTTTTTGACATACTATTAAATCCTCCTGCAAACCTGGTCTTTCACTGCCAGGCAAGACTTTTTCACTTCTTCATCATCTTCAACCTTTAAACAAACTACTTTTTTAATTGGTTGTAAATGTTTTCTATTTTTCTTTTTTGTATGGCATACGGTCCATTTCCAACCATCTGCCACATGTACATATCGTGGATCTTGCTCTATTATTACATAAACTTGATCTTTGTCACGACCTTGTTTTGATTTTACTAACATTCCCGGATGAAAATTCATATTATTCTCCAAGAACTTTCACAATCTCAGCAAATACATCATTAATATCGATTGTACCATCAACGTCTCTTAAAATTCCCTCATTTGCATAGTAGTCAATGAGAGGCTGAGTCTGCTCATGGTAAACGTCAAGACGTTTCTTTACTGTTTCCGGTTTATCATCATCTCTTAAGATAAGGCTTCCGCCACAGTTATCACAGATGTCTTCTTCTTTTGTAGGTGCATACTCAAGATGGTAGGTTGATCCACAGTCTACACATGCTCTTCTTCCTGACATTCTATGGATAATATTTTCATCTGGAACTTCAACATTGATGGCATAGTCCATCTCCTGTCCCATAGAAGCAAGTGCTTTTTTTAGAGACTCAGCCTGTGGAATTGTTCTAGGAAATCCATCAAGAACATATCCATTTGAACAATCTTCCTGATTCACTCTGTCAACAACGAGATCTACTACAAGCTCATCTGGAACAAGTAATCCCTGATCCATATATGTCTTAGCTTTTTTACCAAGTTCAGTACCGTTTTTGATATTTGCTCTGAAAATGTCACCTGTCGAAATATGTGGAATTTCATATTTTGCTGCGATTTTTTTTGCCTGGGTGCCTTTTCCGGCTCCAGGAGCTCCTAACATAATTATCTTCATATATTTATCCTCCTTTTATATCGAAAAAGATCAATATATCCATATAGCATTTTAACTCGCCCGATATATTCTGCTTTGAAATACCAGGCGAGCTAAATATTTGATTAATAACCTAGGAAACCGTTCTTTTTGGAGCTGCTTTTACTATTCAGAAATCCTGTATAATTACGTACGAGCATCTGTGACTCAATCTGTTTGATTGTTTCAAGTACAACACCAACAATAATAATAAGTGATGTTCCACCAAACGAAACGTTTGCTTTAAACACACCATTAAAGAAGAATGGTATAACCTGAACAATTACCAGACCGCAAGCACCTATGAAAATAATATAATTCAATATTTTCTGTAAGTACTCTACTGTAGGCTTTCCTGGTCGTATACCTGGGATAAATCCTCCACTTTTCTTCATATTATTTGCGATCTCAAGTGGATTAAATGTAATCGATGTATAGAAATACGCAAAGAAAATTGTCAGTGCAATGTATACAAGCAGCCCAATTGAATAGACTAAATTATCTGGGTTACACCAGTTATTTGAATTCATTGCATTAAGGATCTGACTACCAATTCCTGTCCCCTTGCCCTTTCCTAAGAAGGAAGCAATAAGAATAGGAAACTGCATCAAAGATGATGCAAAGATAACTGGAATAACACCTGCTGTATTTATTTTCAGCGGAATATGTGTTGACTGTCCGCCATATGTCTTTCTTCCCTGAATTTTCTTAGAATACTGAACAGCAATTCTTCTTTCGCCGCCTTGAAGTATAATTACAAAAACTACAACAACAAGAACAACTGCAAGAATAATAACGGCTGATAATATTCCTTTTGCCAAAGTTTTTCCTTTTACAAACTGATTATATAGAACGACAAAATCATTTGGCACACGGGAAATAATGTTAATAAGGAGTACTATGGAAATACCATTTCCAACTCCTTTTTCTGTAATACGTTCACCAATCCACATTAGGAAAGCAGAACCTGCTGTAAGTGTACATACCACAATTGCAATATTTACAAAATTATACTCTACAAGAAGTCCCTGGCGACCAAAACCAACAGCCATGGCCATCGACTCGATCAACGCAAGTGCTACTGTAACATAACGTGTAATTGCTGCAATTTTCTTTCTTCCATCTTCTCCATCTTTCTGCATCTCTTCCAGTTTCGGAATTGCGATCGTCAGAAGCTGGATAATGATAGAAGAAGTGATGTACGGTGTAATGCTAAGTGCAAACACCGACATCGCTGTAAACGAACCACCAGTAAAAGCATCAAAGAAATTGAAGATGTTTCCTGTCTGATTCGCAAAAAAGTTCTGAATGTAGGTTGGATCCACACCTGGTGTAGGCAGTTCGGAACCAAGTCTGATAACGACGAGCATCATAAACGTATAGAACAGTCTTTTTCTGATATCGTCTATACGAAATGCTTTGCGTACTGTCTGTAACATTAGATCACCTCAGCTTTTCCACCAAGTGCTTCAATCTTCTCAACTGCTGATGCAGAAAATGCATTAGCCTGAACTGTAAGTTTCTTTGTTAACTCTCCGTTACCAAGAATCTTAACTCCATCTCTAGGGTTTTTCATGATACCATTTGCAATAAGGCTCTCAACTGTTACAGTTGCTCCATCCTCAAACTGCTCTAAAAGGCTTACATTGATTCCAATGATTTCTTTAGAATTTCTGCATGTAAATCCTCTTTTTGGTAATCTTCTGTATAAAGGCATCTGACCACCTTCGAAACCTGGTCTTGGTGCTCCTGAACGAGCTTTCTGACCTTTGTGTCCCTTACCGGCTGTCTTACCATTTCCAGAACCGTGTCCACGGCCCCTTCTGAAATTATCACTCTGTCTAGAGCCATCTGCTGGTCTCAAATTGGATAAGTCCATGATATTACCTCCTTATCTTTTTATTTATGCTTCTTCTTCAACTTTCACTAAGTGTCTAACCTGCTGTACCATTCCTCTTGTAGCTGCATTATCTGGTAATACAACTGTTTTGTTAAGCTTTTTAAGTCCTAAAGCTTCAACAGTTCTTTTGTGTTTTGGTACTGCACCGATTGTAGACTTTACCAGTGTAATTTTTAAATTTGCCATTTTATTTACCTCCTATTGGATAAAGCCGGCTCATGCTCAAAATTGAGCCAAGCCTTATGCTCTATCTTATTAGCCTACGATCTCTTCTACTGATTTGCCACGAAGTTTTGCAACTTCTTCTGGAGTTTTAACTCCTTTAAGACCCTCAATTGTAGCAAGAACAACGTTCTGTTTATTGTTAGATCCTAAAGATTTTGTACGGATATTTTTGATACCTGCAAGCTCGATAACCGCACGTGCCGGACCTCCGGCGATAACTCCTGTACCATCTGGAGCTTTCTTCAGTAAAACTGAAGCGCTTCCGAATTTACCGATTGTATCATGTGTGATACTATCGTTTTCATCTAATGATACGCTGATTAATTTTTTAGCTGCGTCTTCTTTTCCTTTGCGGATAGCTTCTGGAATTTCTGCAGCCTTTCCTAAACCTGCTCCAACATGGCCTTTTCCATCACCAACAACTACTAAAGCTGTGAATCTGAAGTTACGACCACCTTTAACAACTTTGGTAACACGTTTAATTGATACCACTCTTTCAGTCAGTTCAAGCTGACTAGCATCAATACGATCTTGTCTCATATGTGTTCTCCCTTCTTAAAAATTCAGTCCAGCTTCTCTTGCTGCGTCTGCTAATGCTTTTACTTTACCCTGATAAATAAATCCGCCTCTGTCAAAAACAACTTCTGTAATTCCTTTAGCTGTTGCTTTTTCAGCGATTACTTTTCCTAAGTATGCTGCTGCTTCAACATTGTTAGTTTTCTCTAATGCTGCTTTCACGTCTTTTTCGAGAGTGGAAGCTGCAACAAGAGTATTTCCAACTGTGTCGTCAATAATCTGAGCATACATATGATTATTACTTCTAAACACTGCTAAACGTGGTCTTTCAGCTGTTCCGCTAAAACGATTACGTAATTTCATGTGTTTTTTTACACGAACTTCGCTTCTTGATTTTTTGCTAACCATTTTCACACCCTCCTTAATTATTTCTTACCAGTCTTACCAACTTTACGTCTGATAACTTCATCAGCATATTTAACACCTTTACCTTTGTAAGGTTCTGGTCTTCTCTTATCTCTGATTTCAGCTGCGTACTGGCCAACTTTTTCTTTATCGATACCTTTAACAGTAATTTTGTTCTGTCCTTCAAGTACAGACTCGATACCTTCTGGATCGATCATTTCAACTGGGTGAGAGTATCCTAAATTTAATGTTAATTTGTTTCCTGCTTTAGAAGCTCTGTAACCAACACCATTGATCTCAAGAACTTTCTGGTATCCTTCTGTAACACCAACAACCATGTTGTAGATGAGAGTTCTTGTAAGACCATGTAAAGATTTCATTTTCTTTAAGTCATTTGGTCTTGTAACGATTACTTCTTCGCCTTCTTTTTTAATTTCCATTTCAGCTGGAAGCTCTTTTGTAAGAGTTCCCTTAGGACCTGTTACAGTCACAACATTGTTTTCAGCGATCTCAACAGTAACTCCTGCTGGGATAGCGATTGGCAGTCTTCCTATACGTGACATACCGTACCTCCTATAACTTAGATTCTCGGAGAAGCGTTTTAAACGCCTCTCTGTTTTCAGTTTCTATTTGTGATTACCAGACGAAGCAAAGAACCTCTCCACCTACATGAAGTTTTCTAGCTTCTTTATCTGTAATTACACCTTTGTTTGTAGAAATGATAGCTGTTCCAAGTCCACCTAAAACCTTTGGCATTTCTTCGCTGTTAGCATAAACACGAAGACCTGGTTTAGAGATTCTTTTAATACCTGAAATAACTTTTTCATTCTTATCTGCACCATATTTCAATGTGATGTGGATTGTGTTGAAGCATCCGTCTTCTACAAGTTCATATTTTGCAATATAACCCTCGTTGAAAAGAATGTCAGCAATCGCGATTTTCATTTTAGATGCAGGTACATCAACTGTATCATGTTTAGCAGTATTTGCATTACGGATTCTTGTAAGCATATCTGCGATTGGATCGCTCATTGACATTGTGTTGTCCTCCTTTCCGAATTACCAGCTTGCTTTCTTAACTCCCGGGATCTGGCCTTTGTATGCTAATTCACGGAAGCAAATACGGCAAATTCCGAATTTTTTGAGTACAGCATGTGGTCTGCCGCAAACTCTGCAACGTGTATAAGCTCTTGTAGAGAATTTAGGTTTTCTCTGCTGCTTTACAATCATAGATGTTTTAGCCATTTTTGTCCCTCCCTTATTATTTAGCGAATGGCATACCGAATAATCTCAGTAATTCTCTTGCTTCTTCATCTGTCTTTGCTGTTGTAACAAAAACGATGTCCATACCTCTGATCTTGTCTACTTTATCGTATTCGATTTCAGGGAAAATCAACTGTTCTTTGATACCAAGAGCATAGTTACCTCTTCCG
>JAHHTM010000007.1 GCA_020024675.1 Muricomes sp. | reverse complement strand
TAATAAAGGAGAGATGACATATGACAGGTAAAAGACTTTACAGATCAAAAACAAATCGAAAACTTTGTGGTGTGTGTGGTGGAATTGCAGAGTACTTTGACATTGACCCTACTTTAATAAGACTAGGCGTTGCTCTTGTTACATGCTTCAGTCTTGGGACCGGATTTCTTGCTTACTTTATTGCGGCAATAATCATTCCTGACGAATATTAAAAAAAGACCTGTCTGATGAGTAATAACTCACCAGACAGGTTTTTTATAGTTCTGAACCATGTGCAATTTCTAATTTAAGAAGAATTGGAGTAATTAAGGCGGATGCAATAACACTTACAATAATTGCGGGTAAGATCGTCGAGTCGATCATACCTGCATCAATACCCTTTTGTGCAACCATAAGTGCAACTTCACTACGTGCAACCATCCCTGTACCAATTACCAAAGCCTGATGATTTGTAAATTTACACATCTTAGCTCCCAATCCACATCCTATGATCTTAGAAACAACCGCACCAATTACCAAAAATACAGCAAATATCAAAATACTTGAATTCATGGTGCGAAGATTTGTTTTCATTCCTACACTGGCAAAAAACACTGGTGTAAACACCATGTATGCAGTTACTGTAAACTTCTTTGCAACGAACTGACGACATTTTGTGACGTTACAAAGAATTAATCCTGCGAAATAGGCTCCTGTGATATCAGCAACACCAAACAGTGCTTCTGCACAATATGCCATGATAAGACAAAATGCAAGTGCCCAGATAGCAACTCGACGACTGTGCCAATGAACTTCAGCAATGGAAGTAAATACTTTATTCATGATCCATCCTACAGCAAAAGTAAATACAAAGAATACTGCTATACGCACAATAACAATAAGTGGATTTGAATTTCCTGTACTTAATCCACTAAGAACAGAAAGCACTACAATACCTAAAATGTCATCAATAAGTGCAGCTGATAACAATACCGTTCCTGTAGTCGTTTTCAATTTTCCCATTTCATTAAGCGTTTCTACGGTAATAGAAACGGATGTAGCTGAGAATACAGAACCAACAAAGGCCGCTTTTAGAATATTTTCAAATGTAAGTTCCTGTCCAAAGAAGAAGAAATACAACGCTCCACAAATGATAAGTGGAACAAAAACTCCCATAACAGCAACTACAAAAGATTTCGCACCCGTTCGTTTTAATTCCGACAGATCTGTATCAATTCCTGCCGTAAACATCAGCATGATAACGCCAATCTCTGCAGTCTTAACAAGAAAGTCTGAGCTGTGCATCACCCCCAGACCACTTGGTCCTAAAATAATACCTGCCAGCAGTGCACCTACTACCTGTGGCATGTGAATCTTTTCAGATGCCACACCTAGAATTTTTGTAGACAACAATATTAATGCCAACACTAATAAATAAGTATATTCCATATATATTTCCCTCTTTCAACTTATGAATAAAACCAAAACTTAATACCATAACTGATATTATATCTTTTTATCAAAAAATCGTCTTTTATCTTTATCCCGAAACTGTATACTAAATACAACATACAGATTCAGCAGTAGACCATTTCAACCGTACTCACATTCTAGATCATTCTCTTGGGTGTTCCTGAATCTAACTTATATTTGTGACAGAAGAACTACTGTCTCAACATGAACGCTCATTGGAAACTGGTCAACGCCTCTGACTTTATCAAGCGTATATCCATGTTCACAAAGATATCTCAAATCTCTTGCCAGTGTCGCACTGTCACAACTTACATACACAATCCGTTCTGGATGCATATCTACCATTGTCTTTAGCAGAGTCTCTTCACACCCTTTTCTTGGTGGATCTACAACAATCACATCTGCATGTGCTTTTGTACCATGTATTTTTTCATATTCTTCATAATATGAAGGAAGAACTTCTTCTGCTTTTCCAACATAAAATTCCGCATTTTTTATTTCATTGATATTCGCATTACTTTTTGCATCTTCAATTGCCTGTGGTATAATTTCTACCCCATAAACCTGACGGGCTTTCTGTGCAAGGAATAATGAAATAGTTCCTATTCCACAATAAAGATCCCACACCGTTTCATGTCCTTTCAGATTGGCATATTCAAGAGCAAGTTCATATAGTTTTTCAGTCTGTACTGGATTGACCTGATAAAAGGATAATGGCGAAATCTGATATCTGATTTTTCCTATGTAATCAGTAATATATCCTTGCCCCCACAACACCTCATAGGACTCCCCCATGATTACGTTGGTATTCTTCATATTACTGCTGAATGTAATACTCCTCATGCCTTCTATCTGACATAGCATTTCAATCAACACATCACTGTGTGGGATTTTTTTTCCATTAATTATCAGACACACCATGATTTCTTTTGTAGTAAAACCATAACGAATCAGCACATGACGAATCAATCCTTTTCCTGTTTTTTCATCATAAGATTTAATCCTGAATTTTTTCATAAATTCAAGAATCTGTTCAAGAATCTGTTTGTTGACAGAAACTCCTAATGAGCAATTTGTATTTGCAATGATATCATGCGTACGTCCCGCGTAAAACCCTGTAACCGGGTTTCCTTCTTTGTCTGTGCCAAACGGAAATTGTGCTTTATTTCTGTAATAAAATGGATTTTCCATACCCACAATTGGTTCCATCACTTTAGAAATAACTTCTGACGAAAATCCACCTATTCTTTCTAGATTTCCTTTGATCTTATGATTCTTAAATTCCAGTTGCTTTTCATAAGACATTTCCTGAATTTGACATCCACCGCATTTACGTGCATATGCACATTTTGGATCTACACGGAATGCCGACGGAGAAATAATCTTCATCAAACGAGCATATCCATAATTTTTCTTAGCCTTCATCAGCTTTGCTTCTACAATATCTCCGATTATGGCATCTTTGATAAACAGTGTATATCCATTTATTTTTCCGATTCCTTCTCCATTTACGCCAATGTCTTCTATTGTAACTGTAACAATTTCATTTTTCTGCATTTGGATTTCCTCTTTATTTATATCGATGTTTTTCTCATATTTGAATCAAACAATCTATTAAATCCTAACCAGTCAGTTCCTGTTTTATCTTTGAATAATTCTGTCAATGTCTGTAATCTTGCGTCTGCATTATCTGCGAGATTTAATGCAACTGCTTCTGCAAGTGCCGGTTTTTTTGGAGAACCATATTCCAGTTCACCGTGGTGTGCAACAATACAGTGTTTCAATTCACTTGCAAGTTTTTCCGGATATCCCGGAATAGAACGCACTGCCTCTGTAACCATCTCCACGCCCATAACAATATGTCCTAAAAGTTGTCCATCATCTGTGTAGTCATTATCTGGAAAACTTGAAAGCTCTTTTGTTTTGCCAATATCATGACAAATCGCTGCTGTATAAAGCAGGTCTCTGTTTAACAATGGATAATGGTCTGCAAAATATTCGCACATTTTTACTACACTTAATGTATGTTCAAGAAGTCCGCCTGAAAATCCATGATGTACTGTCTTTGCTGCTGAATGTGCTTTAAATCTCTTGATAAACTTCTCATCTTTTACAAAATAAAATTCTACTGTCTGACGAAGATATGTATTAGAGATTGCTTTAATATAAGAACACAGTTCCTGATACATGCTGTCTACACTTTTTTCTGTAGTTGGCATATAATCGGCCGGATCATATTCTCCCTCATCTGCTTTTCTTATCTGCTTAATATTCATCTGAAGATTATTATTATAATTGATCACTTCGCCATACACTTCAATGAAGTCTTTTTCATCATAATCAGCAATCCCCTGCGAATTAGGATCCCATACTTTTCCATCAAGTGTACCTGTCTTATCTTGAAGAAGTACATTATCATAAGCCTTTCCATTTCTTGTCTCTGCGGATCGTTTACTCTTACAAAGATATATTCCACGTATAATATCTCTTTCATGTAAGTCTTTTATGTATATCATGATTGATCTCCCTTCTTTTACCTATTCATAAGTTTAGCTGCCGGTTAGCCCGACAGCTGTTCTTAATTGTTATTCATTACAGCCAATTGTTATCGTAAAATCAATATCTACATATCCATCGGCACCTAGCCGTTTTCCTTTCACTGTGACTACCTGATCTTTTTTACAATTATAAACTACTCTTTCATAAGATTGCAATTCTGTTACAGGTATCCCCGCAAGTTCATAAATTATATCCCCGCTTTGAATTCCTGCTGACATGGCAGGTGAATCAGGCTGAACCTGAGCGACATAAATGCCTGATGGCATATTTTCCTGACCTGCAATCTTACGATCAACTGTTGATCCTTGTATGCCAATGTATGGTATATTCTCTCCATTTACAAGAAATTCAAGTGTTGCTTTTATATCTGAAATAGCAATTGCTTTTACAAATCCTGTATCTGTGTCTTTTGTGATCCCTGGATTGATCATACCGATCACATCACCCCCGAGATTAAATATCACTCCTGTTCCAGACGCGGATGCTGAAATGTCCGTCGTAAGTACATTGTATCTTCTATCCGTAAGCACTTCATAGTGTTCATTTGAATTAATCACACCATATCCAACCCCTTCGGAGTTATCATACAAATTTCCTACCGCGATCACAAATTCACCTTTTGTCACAAAATTAGAATTGCCCAGACTTGCAATTTGCAAAGAATTCCATGTCTCTTTTTTAAGTTGTTGTTTTGGAATAGAAAATACTGCAAGTTTGCTTACTTTATCCTGTTTTTTTAAAAAAGCTTCGTAAGTCTTATTATCGGAAAAAGTAATCTGCCATAAGTCTGCGTCATCACAAACCGTATCACTACACAAAATCAGCAATTCCTGATTGTTATCAGCAACTATAAGCCCAGTCGCTTTAACAGAGGAATTAGGCTCCCCAATATGAATAGGCTGAATACTTTCTACTGAAACAATGCCTCGACTAGCTTTTTTTGCAATACCATAAATACTTTCCATCATCTGGTTGAAATTGTCTGCATTTAGTTCTGGTGGTGTTACGATCCGTAGATTGCATGGCTCTACTTTATCTTGTACTGGTTCTTCATCTTCTGGTATGCTAACTTGTTTTGGCTCTTCTTTAAATTTACTGTCCATCCATGGTTTCAGTGAAAAAAAGCCAAGGCAGGCACACATTCCAAACACCAAACCTAATATACCAATCTTCAGACTTTGCATATAAATATTTTTTTTATGCGAATCTGCTTTTATTGTTTCCTGAAGGAAAGGAAATTCATCCTTTTCTTCTTCCTCTAAAGGGGTATTCTGCTTATCTTTTGGGTTTTTATCATATGACATTGGCTTTATCTCCTTTGATTTATAGTATAACTGATTCCCTCTGATTGTTCAATATTTATCCTTTTCAATGTAGGCAAAATAAGGTAGAATGTACGTATAAATGAATTAAAAAGGTGATATTATGAATCAAAAAACATTATATAAATTAGAATTTGATAAAATCGTTACTTTACTGGAAGAAAAGGCTTCTTCTATGCGCGGTCGCCAGCTTTGCAGACGTATTCATCCATATACGGATATCCAGAAGATCAATACACTTCAGGAACAGACCGAAGCCGCTTTTGGTCGTATTATTAAAAAGGGACACATTTCATTTAGCAATGCTTTTCCTGTGGGAGAATCTGTAAAGCGTCTTGAAATTGGCGGCACGATTGGAAGTGGTGAACTTTTACGTATTTGTAAACTTCTTCAAACTGCTGCAAAAGTAAAAGCTTATGGAAGACATGAAACGGTAGATGAATTACCGGATTGTCTTGACCAGTTCTTTGATCAGTTAGAACCTTTGACACCACTGACCACAGAAATCGAAAGATGTATTCCTTATGAAGATGAAATCAGTGATGATGCCAGTAGTACGTTACGCAACATTCGAAGAAATATCGGACATCTAAACGATAAAGTTCATGATACATTATCCACTCTTGTTAACGGACCACTTAGAACGTATCTTCAGGACGCCATTATCACCATGCGTGGTGACAGGTATTGTGTTCCTGTCAAAGCAGAATATCGAAGTCATGTACAAGGAATGATCCACGATCAGTCTTCTTCTGGATCAACTCTGTTTATTGAACCTATGTCTGTTGTAAAACTTAACAACGATTTGAAAGAACTTTATGCAAAAGAGCAAGAAGAAATACAAGTCATTCTTGCAAAACTTAGCGAAGAAACCGCACAATATGTCGAAGAAATACACACCAACTATAAAGTGCTGACAGAATTAGATTATATTTTTGCCCGTGGTGCTCTGGCTCTTTCCATGAATGCCAGTCGTCCTGTTTTAAATACAGAAGGCTACATTCACATTCGTGATGGACGCCATCCACTTCTGGATTCAAAAAAAGTAGTTCCTATTACCGTTTCTTTAGGAAAAGATTTTACATTGCTTATTGTTACGGGACCAAATACCGGTGGTAAGACTGTTTCCTTAAAAACAGTGGGCCTTTTTACACTTATGGGGCAGGCAGGTCTTCATATTCCTGCTGCCAGCCGTTCAGAAATTGCTGTTTTTGATCAAATTTATGCTGATATAGGAGATGAGCAGAGTATTGAGCAAAGCCTTAGTACTTTTTCTTCTCACATGACAAATATTGTTTCGTTTTTAAAAGATGTAGATCAGAATTCTCTTGTATTATTTGATGAACTTGGTGCTGGCACGGATCCTACAGAAGGAGCTGCTCTTGCTACTTCTATTCTTTCTTATCTTCACAGCCGTGATATCCGTACGATGGCCACTACACATTATAGTGAATTAAAAGTCTACGCACTTTCTACCCCTGGTGTTGAAAATGCCTGCTGTGAATTTGATGTTGAAAGTCTTCGTCCTACTTATCGTCTACTCATTGGTATTCCTGGAAAAAGTAATGCTTTTGCTATTTCCGGTAAACTTGGACTTCCTGATTTTATTATTGAAGATGCGAAAAAATTACTCTCAGAACAGGACGTTTCTTTTGAAGATTTGTTAACTGACCTTGAAAATAGTAAACGTACAATCGAAAAAGAGCACGAAGAAATCAATGCATACAAACGTGAAATTGAACTCTTAAGATCCGAAGCCAAACGCAAAAATGAGAAATTAGAAGAGCAAAAAGAGCGTATCTTGAATGAGGCAAAAGAAAAAGCCGGAATTATTTTGCGTGAGGCAAAAGACCTGGCAGATGAAACAATGAAAAACTTCCGAAAATTCGGCAAAGAAAATATTTCTGTTGCTGAAATGGAAAGAGAACGTGAACGTCTCCGTCAGAAAATGAAAGAAACTTCTACTTCAAATGGTCTGAAAGTCCAAAAACAGAAACGAACTTACAAACCTTCTGATTTTAAACTTGGAGAAGCTGTCAAAGTATTAAGTCTTAATCTTAGCGGAACTATAAGTTCAAAACCAGATGCCAAAGGCAATGTAACTGTACAAATGGGAATCCTTCGTTCTCAAGTCAACATCTCTGATCTTGAGATTATAGAAGAGACACCTTCTTACACTCCAAAAAGCAAAACAGGTTCCGGACGCAGTAAACTTAGAATGAGCAAATCTCTTTCTGTAAGTCCGGAAATTAATCTTCTTGGAAAAACAGTTGATGAAGCAGTTTCAGAACTTGACAAATATCTGGATGATGCATTACTCTCTCACCTTAATTCTGTACGTGTCGTGCACGGAAAAGGAACTGGCGCTCTTAGAAAAGGGATCCACGAATATCTCCGCAAACAGAAACATGTGAAATCCTATCACTTGGCAGAATTTGGCGAAGGTGATGCAGGGGTTACTATTGTAGAATTTAAATAAGGAGGTATTATGGTTACAAAACAAAAAATTTTAATCGTTGATGATGACGAAAATATTGCAGAACTTATTTCTTTATACCTTAATAAAGAATGTTTCGATACAAAAATAGTATATGACGGTGAAAGTGCTCTGTCAGCCTTTGAAACTTATCAGCCAAATTTAGTCCTTCTTGATCTTATGCTTCCTGGAATCGACGGATATCAGGTATGCAGAGAAATTCGTTCAAATTCTTCTACACCAGTCATTATGCTTTCTGCCAAAGGTGAAGTATTTGATAAAGTTTTGGGCTTAGAACTTGGAGCAGACGATTATATGATCAAACCTTTTGATCCCAAAGAACTAGTAGCCAGAGTCCGTGCTGTTCTTCGGCGGTATCAGCCTGCCAAGCAAGAAGTTCCTGCTGACTCAAAGATAAAATGTGTCGAATATGATGGATTATCTATCAACCTTACAAATTATTCCGTGACATGCGATGATCATTCTGTCGATATGCCTCCAAAAGAACTGGAATTATTATATTTTCTTGCCTCTTCACCTAATCAGGTGTTTACAAGAGAGCAGCTTCTTGACCAAATCTGGGGATATGAATACATCGGTGACACCCGAACTGTTGACGTTCATATCAAACGCCTTCGTGGTAAGATTAAAGATCACCCTGACTGGAAACTTAGCACAGTCTGGGGGATTGGTTATAAATTTGAAGTCCGGTAGTATCATACTCTCCGGACTTTCATCCGTTTAATACTAAAAAAGGAAGTGCATTATGAAAAGTACGTTGTACTTAAAATTTATACTCATCTATATCATTTTTGGATTTCTCACATTGTTTACTGTTGGAATTCTCACTTCTCAGCTTCTCCTCGATCAACTGGAAAAAACTGAGTCAAAAAATCTCTATAAATATGCTTCTATGACTGCTTCTGAATATCTTCCTCATTATTTTCAAGATACTGCTTCTTTTTTTCCAGTAAATTCACAACTACGTGCCATGAAAACATATTTAAATTCTTCTCTCTGGTTCGTGCAAGCTGACGGAACACTCATTTCCTCAGCTAATCTTGAAAACACCGAGGCTCCTGATATGATTCAGAATTTTGATCCCGCTGAAATGGGAAACCAAAAATATCTGGTAGGAAATTATCATGGATATTTTGATGAAGATGTGATCACTGTAATCGCGCCTGTTACACAGAGATTTACTACAAAAGGGTATCTTCTGATACACAAACCAGTTTCTTTTCTCATAGGTATGAGAGAACGTGTGATGAAGATTATTTATATTACCATTACCGTTATCTTCATCTTGTCACTGATTTTTTTACTCGCGATACATTTCTTAATATATCGCCCATTACGACTTATTACGGAAGCCGCAACACAATATGCTTCTGGAAATCTTAATTATGAAATTCCTATACATACTCACGATGAAATGGGATATCTGTCTGCATCCTTAAACTATATGTCTTCACAATTAAAAGATATGGAAGATTATCAGAAAAAGATTGTTGCAAACGTATCTCACGATTTTCGTTCACCGCTTACGAGTATCAAAGGATATGTACAGGCTATGACAGACGGAACTATTCCTCCAGAACTGTACGAAAAATACTTAAACATTATCCTATTTGAAACAGATCGTCTTACAGATCTAACAAAAGATCTTCTGACTTTAAACGAATACGATACAAAAGAACTTTTACTTGATAAGACAAAATTTGACATTCAAGAAATGATCAAACAAACTGCGGCTACTTTTGAAGGAATCTGTACTTCCCGTCGGATTTCTATTGAGCTTCTCACATTACCTGAAACTTTATATGTTTTTGCCGACAAACGAAAAATCCAACAGGTTTTATATAATCTAATTGACAATGCCATCAAATTTAGTGAAAATGAAACCACTGTTACTGTAGAGGTCAGTCAAAAAGCTGAAAAAATATTTGTATCCGTTAAAGATTATGGGAAAGGTATTCCCAAAAAAGATCTTAACAAAATCTGGGAACGTTTCTATAAATCAGATGCATCCCGTGGAAAAGACAAAAAGGGAACTGGTCTTGGACTTGCTATTGTTAAAGAAGCACTTCAGGCTCATGGAGAATATATTAATGTAATCAGCACAGAAGGAGTTGGAACAGAATTCCTATTTTCCCTTGCCAAAACCGAATAACGCTAAAAAGCTGTAACGACAAAAGAATTTGTCGTTACAGCTTTTAATTACAAATAAATCTTATTTAATATAACATTGTCTTTATAAATTCATCTTTTATGTTTTCGGCAGTAACCCATAGATACCCTGTATCAACGTTTGCTTCATTTCCCATATGAAGAACTGTTCTTGCTGCCGCTACAACTGTTGCATATCCTATACCAAATGGATTTTGTACAATAACACCTCGGATATCTCCCTGCTTCACCGCATCCAGAATTTCTTTATCTCCATCAAAGCCTACTACTGCGATCTGCTTAATTTTATCAAGTGCAGTAAGTTTTTCAAATGCAAACTTTGTCGCTGTCACATTTGTCGTATAGCATGCATTAACCTCCGGATATTTTTCCAGATAATATGTAAGAACATCTTCGTCTGATATACTTTCTGCTGTTAGCTCTGTCTCTCCTTCTTTTAAGGACTGATTTTTTGAGACAGCAATTTCTTTTCTTATCTCATCAAGCTTATCCAAATATAGTGTATCTACTACTTTAACATTTTCTTCACTGACTGCAATCTCATCTTTGAAATTTTGCTCTCTTTCAAGTGCTGTACCTGAATCTGAGTCATGTGCAATAATCAGTACACTTCCTGTATCAGAAATTTCATTGCTTATTTTGTGAGCACATGTTCGTGCTGCTTCTGCGTTATTTGTAGATATACTACTTAATATACTATTGTGTGAGTTAGCTGAGTCAAAAGAAATAATCGGGATATCATTTTCCTGAGCCAGATCTAACTGAACCGAACAAGCATCAATTCCAATACTTGCAATCGCAATTGCATCTGGATAACGTGCAAGTTCTTCATCAAGAATATTAACCTGCTGATCTATATCCTCAATATCTCCTGGTGCAGTATAAGAAATTTTTATTCTCTTATCCTTTGTATATCCTAATTCTTTATTTAAATCTTTTGCTGCCTGCTCGACACCTTTTTGAATCTGTTCCCAATAAGCTCCCCCTGTGCTTTTACCTATAATTGAAATATAAGTTCCAGGCTCAAGCGGTAATCCCTTCACATTACTGTATGCAGAAGGTGAAATGGATTTTAAATTATTCTGATAAGGTGGAGCTTCTGTAACCTGGCCAGTTATCTGCGGTTCTTCTTTTTGTTTTTCAACACATGCACTAATTCCGAGTGCAACAAGTAGAACTGCAACTGCTGCTGTTGCCTTTCGCTTCATTTAATCTTCCTCCATTATCATTTTATTAAATATTACCTTTATACTATACACTATTCTTGTGAAAAATAAAGGAATAATTTCTTAATTTTATATGATATTTTTACCAATACAATTTTCGGACAAAATAACTTGTATATTTTATTCTTTTATATTACAATGTCCTTAATAACAGATTTGAGAATTCTGTTATATTTATAAAAAGGAGGGAATTTTCTATGGCACATATTATTAATGATGATTGTGTAAGTTGTGGTTCTTGCGAAGCTGAATGTCCAGTAGGAGCTATCTCTCAGGGAGAAGATAAATACGTAGTGGACGCTGACGCTTGTGTAGATTGCGGAGCATGTGAAGCTGCCTGTCCAACAGGTGCTATCCAGCCAGAATAACTTTTGATTATCAAAAATGAACAAGAAAGAATAAAAATACCGTCTGAAAAGGCGGTATTTTTTTGCTTTTATGCCGGAATTTGGCGAACGATTTTACTCTGATCGTATTTATTAATATGGTATAATAACATCAGACAGGCTATTACATCCTTGTCTTAAGGAGGGATCAGTATAATATGGGTGAAGTCAAATTTATGATTTCTGAAGCCGCAAAGCAAGTTCACGTAGAATCTCATGTCTTACGTTACTGGGAAGAAGAACTTGATCTTTTGATCGGAAGAACAGAAAATGGACACCGCTATTATACAAATGATGATATACAACTTTTTAAATGTATTAAAAAACTGAAAGATGAAGGCATGCTTTTAAGGGATCTAAAACCTCTAATTCCACAATTAAGAGCCACAAAAGAACAGATCCACAAGGTACCATCTTCAACAATGCCTGCAATTGTTAAACCTGATATGCCCGAAAAAATTTCTTCTGAAATTCTTCCAGACAAAGTAGAACAGACTCGTGCACTGATCGGAGGCGTATTTTCAGAAATACTTTCTTCCAATAATGAAACCTTAAAGAAAGAAATCAGTCAGTCTGTAACTAAAAATGTTATACAGGAAGTCGACTTTTTATTTCAGGCAAAAGAAAGACAGGAAGAAGAGCACTTTCGAAAACTTGATTGTCTAATACGACAACAACAGGCAAATAGAAAAGAATATGCGCGGGAGAATCCTCTGGAAAAGCTGAAAAAAATCCTTACCTGACTTTTAATCTTTTCATACATATCTGATATTTAATTGAAGACGTTTCTAAAATACTTCGGAATACAAGAAATGATTTAAAAAAGCAGATGATTTTAAACACCTATGTGCATAAAACCATCTGCTTTTTTATTCTTCCTGCTGACGAAGTTCATTTCCAAATCGTGTATATTGTGGCAGCCATGCAAGACGCACCGTACCAATCGGACCATTTCTTTGCTTTGCAATAATAATTTCAGCAATTCCCTTGTCCTTCGTATCCTTAATATAATAATCTTCTCTATATATAAACATACATACGTCCGCATCCTGCTCAATAGCTCCAGATTCACGAAGATCTGAGAGCATTGGTCGTTTATCTGTTCTTTGTTCAACAGCACGACTAAGCTGTGATAATGCGATCACCGGTACATTTAATTCTCTTGCCAGCCCTTTTAAAGAACGGGAAATTTCAGAAATTTCCTGTTGACGACTTTCATTTCTTCTTCCTGCAGAACCGCTCATCAACTGCAAATAGTCAATGATTACAAGATCAAGTCCCATTTCGCTCTTAAATTTTCTACATTTCGAGCGCATCTCGCCAACTGAAATACCAGAGGTATCATCAATAATAAGTTTTGAATCTCCAATTCTCCCAGCTCCTTCAATAAGCTTTTCCCACTCTGTATCTTTTAAGTTTCCTGTACGAAGACTTTGAGCATCTACAAGTGACTCTAGAGAAAACAAACGATTTACAAGCTGTTCTTTTGACATCTCAAGGCTAAATATTGCTACACTTAAATTCTTTCTAAATGCAGCATGTTGCGCAATATTAAGCACAAATGCCGTTTTACCCATAGATGGTCTTGCCGCAATAAGAATCAAATCTGAACGCTGCAATCCAGATAATTTGTAATCCAGATCGATGAATCCTGTCGGAATCCCGGTTACATTTCCAGAAGTCTTTGACGCTTTTTCAATTACATTCAGTGCATTCATAACTACTTCTCTGATTGGTGTAAACTCTCGGGTATTTCCACTTTCCGTAAGCTCAAATATTTCTTTTTCAGCATCATTTAGTATGTCTTCCAATGGCTGATTTTCCTTATAGCATGCACTCATGATCTTTTCATTTGTTTTGATCATTTTGCGTAGTACTGCTTTATCATGAACAATCTGTGCATAATCTTTTACTTCCACGGATAAGACATCCAGATTTTCCACCAGATCTTTTGCAAATTCCATGTTGCTAATTTCCGGCGGGAAATTTTTCTCTTTTAAATATTCTTGTAAAATAATAAGATCTACTGCTTTTCCCTGCTGAAACAAGTCCACCATTGCATCAAACAAAATTCCATAAACGTTCTGATAAAAGTCACTTCCCGTAAGGATCTCTGATGCAATCTGAATGGAATTTTTGCTCATCAGCATAGCTCCCAGCACAGACTTTTCTGCCTGTATACTGTGCGGGAGAATTCGTTTAATGGCTGCTTCTGTTTCCATAAAGTATATCCCCTTATGCTTCTTCTGCTATCACTACTTTTAATTTTGCTGTTACCTTTGGATGAAGTTTTACAGGAACTTCGTGTATTCCAGGCATTTTGATTGCTTCCTTCATCTGAATCTTCTTTTTATCAATTTCCAAAGACATCTGCTCCTTAACTGCCTGTGCAATTTCTTTGCTTGAAACAGATCCAAATACTTTTCCACCATTTCCTACTTTTATAGATAACTCAACTTTTCCTGCCTGAAGTTTTTCAGCCAACTCTTTTGCTGCATCCAGATTCTCCTGTGCAATCTTATCTTCTTTTCTCTTCTGTAATTTTAATTCATTAAGATTTTTATTGTTGGCTTCCACACCAAGATTTTTTGGAAGGATAAAATTTCTTGCATATCCATCATTTACATTTACTATATCTCCTTTTTTTCCCAGAGATTTTACATCTTGTAATAAAATAACTTTCATATTATATATCTCCTTCTTCTATCATAAGATCTATAGTGGCTTTTAAAACTCCCATAGCAGCCTCGACATCCGTTCCTTCGAACTGAGCTCCCGCTGAATTTATATGACCACCACCACCTAATTTCTCAGCAATAATCTGTACATTTACTTCATCAATTGAACGACAACTTAAGAATGTTCTTCCTTCATACACAGTAAATACAAAAGATGCCTTGATTCCACCAATATCTAGAAGTTCATTTGCCGCCTGTGCTGCAAGAACTGTCGGGCTGTCAATATCATCCGGACATTGTGCAATCGCATATTCTTCTCTATATACCTGGGCTAATCGAACGGCTTCGGCCTTGGCACGATAAGATTCTATATCATCTCTGAACATCTTGCGCACGCGTGTAATGTCCGCACCACATCTTCTAAGATATGCAGCCGCCTCAAATGTACGTACTCCGGTACGATTCATAAAATTACGAGTATCAATCATAATTCCTGCATATAAACAATCCGCTTCCACAGATGGGAACTTAATATCATCTACAATATACTGTAACACTTCTGCTATCATCTCACTTGCAGATGATGAATATGGTTCTACATAAGAAAGAACTGCATTTTCAATAACATTGCTGCCTTGTCTATGATGATCAAGAACTGCTATTGTCTTTGATTTTTTAAGAAGTTCCGGACACTCTGTAAGTTGTGGTTTATTTGTATCTACCACAATTACCATTGTATTATCCGAAACCGCTGATACCGCTTCATCCGGAGTTAAGAATAAATCTTTTTCATAAGTATTACTATGAACAATTTCATCATACAATGGGCGGATAGAACTTGTAACCTCATTGATAACAATATGGGCTTTTTTGCCAAGCGCTACCGTGGCACGATAAATACCCATACATGCTCCAAAACAGTCAGCATCTGCTATTTTATGTCCCATTACGATTACCTGGTCTTTTCCCATAATAAATTCACGTAATGCTTCTGCCTTTACACGCGCCTTTACACGTGTATTTTTAGCTGCCTGTTCTTTTTTACCACCAAAATACCGAATACCTGTCAGATCTTTTACAACAGCCTGGTCTCCACCTCTTGCAAGTGCAAGATCAATTGCTACACGGGCATTGTTATAACTTTGTGCATACGTGGTCGCATTTAACCCCAGTCCAATGCTCAATGTAGCCGAACGTGCATTACCAATATTTACATTCCTTACATCTTCAAGAATTGTAAATTTATCCTGTTCCAGTTTACGATAACCTTCTACTTTCATGACAATAAAGTACTTATCTTTTTCAAGCTTCTTTACAAGCCCGTCTACATCACCGATATATTTATTGATTCTTCGATCAATCAATGCTACAAGAAGAGACTGTCTTACTTCTTCAACACTTTCCATAACTTCTTCGTAGTTATCAATATAGATCAGTCCGGCAAGCATTCTTTGATCTTCATTTTTTCGAATATACGATTTCAATTCTGTTACATCTCGCATATATAAAGCTATAAAATACTCTGATTCCGGTGGAATCTGAAGAACCATCTCTTCTTCACTAAATCCTTTTATCGACACTTTTTGAAGATCTACCTGATATTCCCGGTCCTTATAAGTAACTTCCACTTCCATATGGTCTTTGTCTGTATCTGAAAACGCCGGTACATCTAAATCTGACATAATCTTATTGATATACTTCTCTCGTTTCTGACCCGAAATGATTGTTTTAAAGCTGTCGTTTCCCCATAAAATGCGTCCATCTTCCTGAAGAATTGCATATGGAAGAGCCAGTTCTTTAAGTAGGATATTCTGAATTCCCTGGTACTGCGTGGAAAACTGAATGAGATCTGCAAGAATCAAAGAACGATTATAAAAATACAAAGTCCCTGCAACTATCATATATATCACAATAAAGACAGACAAGATGATACCGGCTTTTTTATCTAGCTGATACATCCATATATCCATTGCCCACAGAAAAACCATCATTATCAGAGGCCATTGCATATACATACGTAGCTGACCCTTTAAACGCATATTTTTCTTTTTCATGATCTTATTCCTCATATTATTACTTTCATCCGTTAATGTGTTTAGTATAACACTTTTTCAGTAATTATTCCACTTTTACTTTTATTACCCGTCTTCCTTCATTTCTACTTTTTTAGTAACTCTCCAGTTTGATTATCTACATATACGCCTTTCTGATCCAGTTTCTGATATACATGTCCGCGTAAAAGTGTATATAACACTGAAACAGCCGGTATAAATACAAGCATTCCTACAATTCCCATCAGACTTCCACCGATACTGACTGCTGCAAGCACCCAGATTGATGGAAGCCCTACTGAATTTCCGACAACTTTCGGATAAATAAAGTTTCCTTCGATCTGCTGAAGTACAAGAAATAAAATAAGAAAGACAAGTGCTTTTAAAGGTGATTCCACGAGAATAAGAAAAGCTCCGATCACGCAACCGATAAACGCTCCAAAAATTGGAATCAATGCCGTAAATGCAATCAATACTCCGACTAACAGTGCATATGGCATACGTAAGATTGTCATCGAAACTACAAACATTGTGCCTAATATTACTGCTTCTACACATTGGCCCGTAAGGAAATTAGAAAATGTACGATAAGTGAGTTTGCATATAGAAATAATTTTTTTAACTTTTTCTTGTTTGAGATACGCATACAATATCTTTTTTATCTGTATGCTAAGTCGTTCCTTCTGTAGAAGAATATAACAAGCAAACACAAATGCTATGATAAATGTTGTAAGTGCACTTACAATACTTTTTGCAACTGTCACTGTAGATCCAAGCACACTACCTGCTCCACTTTTAAAAAACGTGATCGCACCATTGAATAATTTATCCCAATTGATTTCCAGCTGCTGGATTGCACTTATAATTCCCGGATTATCTGTAAATAGTGTTTCAAGCCAGACTTGTATATCAATTACAAATGCCTGTATATTCTTTCCTAAAGAAAGCACCGTATTTCCAAGCTTAGGAACAACTACAAATATGACAATACCGATCAAACTACATACAAAAATTATCGTAACTACCAAACTGATTCCTCTAGCATAGGTTCCTTCTGTCTTTTTCCTTTTTGGGAATAACTTTTTCTCAATAAAATGCATTGGAACATTTAAAATAAAGGCAATTGCTCCTCCCAATACAAAAGGGAATATAATATTTAAAAACAGCACAACCATATGTAATACTGTTTTATACTGCCATAATGTGATAAGAACGATTATTGTAAATAATATCAATCCTCTGATTTTTTTTAAATTTTCTTTGTTTAAATCCATAAGTCACCACCTTACACTTTGTATCACTTCAATTAACGAGATAATTATATGAATATTTCTTTTCTCCGTCAAGTATTCTGGTATATAAAAAGAGATGCTGTCGTACATCATACAACAACATCTCTTATATTTACCAATTAGTCCTGAACGTATGGCATTAAAGCAATATGTCTTGCTCTCTTGATTGCTACAGTGATAGCTCTCTGGTGTTTTGCACAGTTTCCTGTGATTCTTCTAGGAAGAATTTTACCTCTTTCAGAGATATATTTCTTTAATTTTGCAACGTCTTTATAATCGATTTCGTTATTCTCTTTACCACAGAATACACAAACTTTTTTTCTTCTACGGGCTGGACCTCTTCTCTTGAAGCCGCCTTCTGGTCTGCTACCTTTTTCGAAAGCCATTTCGCTTTACCTCCTATATTAATCATAGAGAGATTCACAAATGTATCTTACGTAAATGGTAACTCTTCATCTATTCCATCTGGAATATTCATGAATCCGTCACCTGCATCAACACTCGGTGATGAGCTGGCTGATGGCTGACTGAAGGAATTTCTGTTCGCTTCACTTTCAGCTCTGCTTTCTGCAAATTCCTGTTCTTCAACAACAACCTCTGTTGTGTACACTCTGACTCCATCTTTGTTTGTGTAGCTTCCTGTCTGGATACGTCCTGATACAGATACACGCATCCCCTGACGGAAATACTTCTCAGCAAATTCTCCTGAACGTCCGAAAACTACACATGGAATAAAGTCAGCTGTTGGTTCATTGTCTCTTCTGAATCTGCGGTCAACTGCTAATGTATATCTGGCAACAGCAGTTGCATGCTCACCCTGTGAATATCTCACTTCAGGGTCTCTTGTAAGACGCCCTACTAAAACAACTTTATTCATATTTACCTCTTTCTCTATGCTTCCTGTTTAACGCATAAATATCTGAGCACGTTGTCCATGATGCGGATACGATTTTCCACTTCACCAGGAACAGTACTATCAGATTCGAAGTGGATGAAATAGTAAAATCCTTCTTTCATTTTCTGAATTTCGTAAGCAAATCTTCTCTTACCCCATTCATCAACGTCAGTAACATTGCCGCCGAAACGTGTAATTAATTCTTTCACTTTTTCAACAACTTCTGCTCTAGCGTCATCTTCGATTTTTGCACTGACTACAACAGCTAATTCGTACTTGTTCATGTCTTTTGCACCTCCTTATGGTCTCTGGCTCCCGATTTCAATGGGAACAAGGAATTTTGATCTACGTGAAATCATGCGATTTCACAGTACGTCACAGATACATATGATAGCATAAGTATTTGTCTATATCAAGCCTTTTTGTAAATTTCTTTTGTGTTTTTTTCAACCAGTTTTCTTGGAACCATGATCTGATGTCCACATCCTGCACATTTTAAACGAAAATCTGCTCCAACACGTAAAATTTCCCATTCATAACTTCCACATGGATGTGCTTTTTTCATTTTAATCACATCTCCTACTTCAAATTTATTTTCCATCTTTATTCCTCCAAAACCCCCTGCACTATAAATCGTTTTTCTGAGTTATTTGAATCTGTACATGTAGATAATGTAACAATTTTCGACTGATTATTAAGTTCTACATCTACAAGATAATATGACGAATCCTTACATTTTTTTAGGAAATCCATAAACATCTCTTCTGTAGAGAATTCTGTCATATAATTGTCTTCTTCTGTTTCTATCTCCCCAACAGAGAAAATGCGAAATTTCATTTCTTTGTTATCTGGAGTATATATATAAAAATATGGATTTTGACGCAAAAATCCTTCATCATTATATTCATGTAATGACGTAAACATCTGATCACCCACAAACATGTTATGACCATATATGATTGTATTACGATCCGAAAAATCAGATGCATTATCCTTGTCCATAAATATAGCACCAAGTTTGTTTTGAGTCTTTGAAAATGTTGTAAAAAGGTACTCCCTGTTATCCACACTTTTAACAATTGGATAATTGATCACCGCGGGTTCATCAAAGCGTATCCAACCTACTACATCTGAGTTTTCTTCTTTTAAACGTTCAAAATCCACTTTAAACGGTACCTCTTCATTTTCATCTCCCTCCTGTGTATCTTCCCGCACTACAGCAATTTTCTTAACGTCATCATACGTCTTTTCTCCTTTATAATAAGGAATCAATAATGTAACAATCTTAATCAATGAAAAAACAAAAACAATAATTGCCACATATAACAGAATATTTACAACAATATCTCCTACCGTCTTTTTTCTTTTGCTTTTTTTATGCTTTTTGCTCATATTTTTCCTTTCACTCTTATTGATCCAATCTTATTTTAACGAAAAATTCAGCATATCTTCTATGGCGTCCATTTGATGGATCAGTTTTTGCTGACGTTCATCAAACAAAAGGCCTTTATTATATCGAAAATATAGATCACAACCATTTTCTTTTATAAACCACATGCTATAATAATTGGCATTCAGTTCTGTAATAAAAGCCACCATCTCCTGACTCTCTCCAAAAGCTTCTTCCATAAAATGGAATGTATGATCTAACTTTTCTGATATACCATTGACCTTCTTTTCATTTTCAAGAATAATATTGTCAAACTTCTCTTTAATTCTTGCAAATTCTGTTTCATTCGTAAACTGTTTTCCCTTCACGTCCATAGCCATTTGTTCCAGTATTGTTACTGTGTTCCTAAACCCTGCATCTTCTTGACGTGTAAGAAGCTCTGAGCCCTTCTTTTCTTTCCAGTCTGCTTCCGCTTTCTTCAGAATGTCTTCAACATGAAGTGTAGCTTGATTTTCTTTATAAATCAATAAATATTTGTAAAGTTTTTCAATATAATTATTCTCTTCGTAACAAGTCTTAAAATGTTCTCCTAACTTTCCATTTAAAAGACTTATAATGCTCAAATGTTCATCAAATTGTGCCATCTTTATTTTTTGAAGTGTGGTTAATTCCCAGTGTCCCTCCAAAATATCTTCTATACCATAATCTTTTTTATATTTATAGTACAATTCTAGATAATTTGCAAAATCCTTTGCAATTTTCTGATGCTGGATGTACTGACTGATCACTTCTCTGTCCACCATCTTACCAAGATATTCATAAGTTTGGATCAATTGCGACAAGTCTTCCCATCCTCTTGCTGTGGCAAAATACTTTCCATCTACTGTTGTCTCAATCCGATAAAAATTTTCTTTTCTTAATTCCAAATAAGAAATCACAGCCGGGTGTATTCCCTGTTTATAAGCATACTCTTTCCACACTTCAAAATTACTTTCTACATTAATTTTTTTAAGACGATCTAAAGTGACAATATCAAATTCTCTTACCGACTTATTATATTCCGGCGGATTTCCAGCCGCCACAATAATCCACCCTTCCGGAACTTTTTGATTTCCAAATGTTTTGCCTTGTAAGAACTGAAGCATTGTAGGCGCAAGTGTTTCAGAAACGCAGTTAATCTCATCAATAAAAAGTATTCCTTCTTGAAGATGTGTATGTTCTATTTTTTCATAAACCGATGCTATTATTTCACTCATCGTATATTCTGTAACAGAATAGGTCTTTCCACCATATATTTTTTCTTTTATAAAAGGAAGTCCTACCGCGCTTTGTCTTGTATGATGTGTTATTGTGTACGACACAAGTCCAATCTGACATTCTTTTGCGATTTGTTCCATGATCTGTGTCTTTCCAATTCCAGGAGGTCCCATAAGAAGCACAGGTCTTTGACGTATGGCTGGAATTCTATACTGCCCATACTCGTCTTTTGCTAAATATGCTTCTATTGAATTTTTAATTTCTTGTTTTGCTCTTTTTATATCCATCTTTTACATCCTTTCACGCCGTCTCTGTCCAGTCATCCTCGTTCAAAATAAGTTTAACAGCCCAAATCGGTACATCTACATCCCGATAATCATCTTGCATAAATACAAATGCGGTCTTATAATTGGGCATTTTTTTCGGATAAATTCCATAACCATCCGTAAAATATATCATTCCTTTTAAATTCTCAAATTCTCCTTTTTCTAAAAGACTATCTACATATGAAAATGCCGGTCGAAAATCCGTACCTCCTTGTCCATATAATTCTAGATTATCCATGTAAGATTTAAGTTCATCTTTAGATGTTATTTTAACATCCGTGTGTACCTTTTCATCGCACTGTAAAATATGGACATTTACTTTTTTGAAAAAACTATCCTCATCACTTAATACAGCATAAGTTTCTTCTAGAAATCTTTTAGTCAGTTGTTGCGAACACGACATAGA
>JAHHTM010000069.1 GCA_020024675.1 Muricomes sp. | reverse complement strand
CCAGGACAATTCATATCCGTTTATACAAAAGATGGAAGTAAACTTCTTCCACGTCCGATCAGTCTTTGTGAGATTGACAAAAAGAAACATGCAGTTCGTATTGTTTATCGTGTAACAGGCGAAAAAACAGGAACAGAGCAGTTTTCTCGTATAAAAGCAGGAGAAGAAATTGATATCATGGGGCCTCTTGGAAATGGATTCCCGATGGATCAGGCAAAAGGAAAGAAGGCAATGCTCATCGGAGGAGGAATTGGAGTACCTCCGATGCTCGAACTTGCAAAACAGTTAGAGGGCGAAAAAGTTCTGATTATGGGATATCGTAATTCAGATATGTTCCTTACAGAGCAGTTCAAGGAAGTGGGCGATTTTTACATCGCAACAGAAGATGGAAGTGTAGGCACAAAGGGAAATGTTATGGATGCAATCCGT
Source organism: Muricomes sp. (assembly GCA_020024675.1). GTDB lineage: Bacteria > Bacillota > Clostridia > Lachnospirales > Lachnospiraceae > JAHHTM01. The sequence continues at coordinate 6,231 of JAHHTM010000069.1, read as the reverse complement.
GAAAATCATTTGGACGCAGACATTATCTATGCTTGTGGACCAACTCCTATGCTTCGTGCTATCGCTAAGTATGCTGAGGAAAATAATATCGTATGCTATGTATCTTTGGAAGAAAGAATGGCATGTGGTGTTGGAGCATGTTTAGGATGTGTTGTAAAGAGCAGAGAAATTGACGAACATAGTCATGTACATAATAAAAGAGTCTGCAAAGACGGACCAGTATTTTTATCAACGGAGGTGGAGATTTAATGAATACAACAGTGAATCTTGCCGGTGTAGAATTAAAAAATCCGGTCATGACAGCATCAGGAACATTTGGATCTGGTGAGGAATACAGCGAATTTGTGGACCTTAACCGCTTGGGAGCTGTTGTGACAAAAGGTGTGGCAAACGTGCCATGGCCTGGAAATCCAACACCAAGAATTGCAGAAACAAGCAGTGGAATGTTAAATGCCATCGGTCTTCAGAATCCTGGGATTGATGTATTTTGCAAAAGAGACATTCCGTTCTTAAAAAAATATGACACAAAGATCATTGTAAATGTATGCGGACATTCTACAGAAGAATATCTGGAGGTAGTAGATCGTCTGGCAGATGAACCGGTAGATCTTCTGGAAATCAATATTTCATGCCCAAACGTAAAAGAAGGCGGGATCGCATTCGGACAAAATCCAAAGTCCGTAGAAGATATTACAAGAGAAGTGAAAAAGCATGCAAAACAGCCGATCATAATGAAATTAAGTCCAAATGTTACAGATATTACAGAAACTGCAAAGGCAGCAGAAGCAGGTGGTGCAGACGTCGTATCACTTATCAATACACTGACTGGTATGAAGATAGATATTAACAGACAGACATTTGCTCTTGCTAATAAGACAGGAGGAATGTCAGGACCTGCTGTAAAACCAATTGCAGTACGTATGGTATATCAAGTTGCAAATGCGGTCAATATTCCGATCATTGGAATGGGCGGTATTGCTTCTGCGGAAGATGCCATTGAGTTTATTCTTGCAGGTGCAACAGCAGTATCTATTGGCACAGCAAATTTCTTCAATCCGACAACAACAGTAGAAGTTGTAGAAGGAATTGAAAAATATATGGAAAAATATCATTTTGAAAATCTTACAGATATGATTGGAATCGTAAAATAAGGAGGACAAAAAGAGTGGAAGCATACAAACAGGAATTTATTGAATTTATGGTAGAAAGTAATGTGTTAAAATTTGGAGAATTTACATTAAAAAGTGGAAGAAAATCTCCATTTTTCATGAATGCAGGTGCATATGTTACAGGTACACAGCTTCGTAAATTAGGAGAGTACTATGCAAAAGCTATTCATGATAACTATGGTCTTGATTTTGACGTATTGTTTGGACCAGCATACAAAGGAATTCCGCTTACAGTAGCTACAACAATGGCTATCAGCGAATTATACGGAAAAGATATCCGTTACTGTTCAAACCGTAAAGAAATAAAAGATCACGGCGACACAGGTATCCTTCTTGGAAGCAAGTTAAAAGACGGAGACAGAGTCGTTATCATTGAAGATGTTACAACATCAGGAAAATCAATTGAAGAGACATTCCCAATCATCAAAGCACAGGCAGATGTTGAAGTAAAAGGTCTTATGGTTTCATTAAATCGTATGGAAGTTGGAAAAGGTGGAGAAAAATGTGCGCTCGATGAAATTAAAGACTTATATGGATTTGATACAGCAGCCATTGTTTCTATGGATGAAGTAACAGAATATTTGTACAACAAACCATGTAATGGAAAAATTGTGATCGATGACACATTAAAAGAAGCTATCGATGCATACTATGAACAATATGGTGCGAAATAATAAGTGAACTTGTAGAAATAGAGCCTGATAAGGAGGCTGTTGTATGGAAAAAGCATATAAGACAATGAAAGGTGCAGGTGCAGGAAGTATTGTACTTGGGGTTATCATGATTGTAACAGGAGTTGCAACAGGTATCTTGGCCATTATTAATGGTGCGCGACTTTTAAAAAATAAAAACGGACTGATCTTTTAACATAAATTGCAGAGGAGTTAATCTTGAATCAGAAAAACATAAAAAAGATTCGAATTTTTGGAAAAGTAATGTTCGTCATCTATATTATCTTTCTTTTTTATTTTCTTATTTTTTCGGACTGTTATGGTCGCGTTGGGAAAATGGAAGAGTATCATTACAATATTATTTTATTTAAAGAGATAAGAAGATTTTGGGAATACCGGGAAGAATTAGGATGCTTCGCGGTATTCACTAATTTAGTGGGAAATATACTGATCTTTATTCCTTTTGGCTTTTTGATTTCCTTGGTAAGTTCTCAAAGGAGAGGTCTAATGTCAGTGTATTTTAGTATGGGGTTAAGTTTATGTGTAGAAGTGTTCCAGTTTTTTACTAAAACTGGAAGTTTTGATGTAGATGATCTTGTGCTAAACACGGTTGGCGGCATATTTGGATGGATTGTGTTTTTAATTATTAACAATGTGAGGAGAAGGTACCATGCATATGGGAAAAAAGAATACAAAAGCAGAGAAAAAAATTAATTCCAGAAAATATGGACAGACAGAAGTTAAGAATTCCCGCATGGGGATTTACTCCTGTGTTTTGGCAGGTATTTCTTTTGTAATGATTATTACACCAGTTCTGGTGGCATTTTTCTTAAGAGGAAAAACGCCAGGTATTGTTGGAGGAATCGGGCTCGCAGCAGTTGTAACAGCGTTATACGGGTTACATGCTTCTGTAAAAGGAAGACGTGAAAGAGAAAAAAAATATTGGACCTGCTGGCTTGGAATGATATTGAATATACTTCTTCTGTTGATTCTTATATTTATATTTGCAGGAGGTTTTAGATAGATGATATTAAGTGAATATGTAAAAGAACAAAATGAGCTTTACAAAGAACGACATGAGCTTACATTTGACAGAATAAAGAAGATTTCTTCTGAAAAGACCGTTGATGGAATATATCAGCCTTATTTTCAAAGTACAGCATCTTTTTTAGTACTGCTTGAAGAAGTAAGAAGCAAAATACAAAGTGGCATATGGGATGCTATGGATTTTACAGAGATGCAGAAAATCAATGAAAACCTGTACGAGGATATTAAAGAGGAACATTATAAAACAAGTTATGGCAATCCTGAATATGCTGAAAAAATACTTGGTGCAGAAATTGGAAAGATACTCAGTGTCCTTTATGCAGAGATGCGAGCAGGTATTGCGTATGCATTTGAAAACAGAATGGATTATCTGACTATTTTAGGAGAGCTTTTTATAGAAGTATACAATTGCTTTGAGGAAGAGCGCACACCAAATGCACAGGAATTAAGGCAGATTATATACTGGTATGCCAGTGATTATTGTGATGTTTTTCTGGCGGATCGAATTGAAGAACAAGTGCTTCCAGAAGCATCTTTTGCAACAGAAATTATTATGAAAGCAGATCTTGAGGATGACAGATATCTGTATCGTTTTGGGGAATATATTTCAGAGAATGAGCTTGGCACTGCCAGGCATTTAAGAAATCTTCCGGAGGAAACATTGAAAAAAATGGCTGACGTGTATACAGAAGGATTTCGTATCGGTTTCATTAATACAGGAAAAGATCTTTCTAAAAAATCTGTTGTAAATATAAGATACAGCTTGGGATTTGATGAAGTAGTGCGTCTTGCTATTGAAAATTTTGAAAAAATGGGATTAAACCCAGCAATTTACAGAGCAGCCTCTAGTGTGATCACAAAAAGAGAACACATGAAGATTGGTTATTACGGTGGGATTGCGAACAAGCAGTATGAATACGATCACCGTTCAGATCAGGCGCTTTTTATGGATAAAAATTATATTGAACGTAAGCTGGAAGTCATGAAGAATACGTATGAGAAAAACAAAGAAATGGCGGCACAGTTTGCCGGACCTGCGCTTATTGAAGTGTTTGGAGAAAAGCCGTTTTCACCGGAGACAAATCCATGTGCATATTCTTATACGGACAGTATGAAAGAACTTTCGCTTTCTTTTGACAGTAGATCAGGACAATTAGTTAACCAGTATATTAAAGGGGAAGAGCGCAGTTTTACAATCATTGCTTATCCGGTTCCTGAAATTGGAGAAAAATATGCTGAGATTTTTGACGAAGTGATCAAGATCAATACATTGGATGCAAAGGTATATGAAAAAGTACAACAGACACTTATAGATGCTCTGGATCAGGGAGAATATGTACAGGTCCTTGGAAAAGGTGACAATGAAACAAATCTCAAAGTTCAACTTTATCATTTGAATGATCCTACAAAAGAGACAATCTTTGAAAACTGTGTGGCGGATGTAAATATCCCGGTGGGAGAAGTGTTTACAAGCCCTGTTCTTGAAGGAACGCAAGGAGTTCTTCATGTGAGCAAAGTTTATTTGGATGAGTTGCAATATAAAAATTTAAAGATCACATTTAAAGATGGAATGATCGAGGATTACAGTTGTACTAATTTCGATACAGAAGAAGAGGGAAGAAAGTATATTTCAGATAATATTTTATTTAATCACAAGACGCTCCCACTTGGTGAATTTGCGATAGGAACAAACACAACTGCCTATGTGGTTGCAAAAAAATATGAAATTGAAGATAAAATGCCGATTCTTATTGCTGAAAAAATGGGACCTCACTTTGCAGTTGGAGACACTTGCTACAGCTGGAGTGAAGATATAAAAGTTTATAACCCAAATGGAAAAGAAATAGTTGCAAAAGATAACTCTGTTTCTATTCTTCGGAAGGAAGATATTTCGAAAGCATACCTGCAGTGTCATACAGATATAACCATACCTTATGAAGAGTTAGAAGAAATAAGTGTAGTGACAAAACATGGGAATAAGATTATACTGTTAAGGGATGGAAGGTTTGTTTTAGAAGGTACAGAAGTGCTGAATGAACCTTTCAAATAACGACTGACAATCCAATAAGAAAGGCGGTAAAATATGCCAAAAGTTAGAATTGTAATGGGAAGCGACTCTGATCTTAAGGTGATGAGCAAAGCAGCAGCAATCCTGGAAAAATTTGGTGTTGATTATGAGATGACAATTATTTCAGCACACAGAGAACCAGATGTATTTTTTGATTGGGCAAAGAGTGCAGAAAAGGACGGAGTAAAAGTTATTATTGCAGGAGCTGGAATGGCAGCACATCTTCCTGGAATGTGTGCAGCATTGGGGCCGATACCAGTCATCGGAGTTCCAATTTCAGGAAAGAATCTGGAGGGACAGGATGCTTTGTTTTCAATTGTCCAAATGCCACCAGGAATTCCAGTCGCTACAGTTGCCATTGACGGTGGAATGAATGCCGGAATTCTGGCATTGAAGATTCTTGCAATATCTGATACGGAACTATTAGAAAAACTGAAACAGTATTCAGAAGAGATGAAAGAGACTGTACAGGCAAAAGCAGAGAAACTTGACAAGCTCGGATATGAGGCATATATGTCTCAGAAATAAGATTGTTTAAACTACAAAGCCGTATGTAAAAAATAGTGTCAGAACAGATAAGGAGATAAAATCATGGATTATAAAAATGCAGGTGTAGATATTGAAGCAGGTTACAAATCAGTAGAGCTTATGAAAAAACATGTTATGGAAACAATGAGACCAGAGGTCCTTACAAACATTGGTGGATTTTCAGGAGCGTTTTCATTAGAAAAGTTTAAAAACATGGAGAAACCAACTCTTGTATCAGGAACAGATGGTGTCGGTACAAAATTAAAACTGGCATTCCTTCTTGATAAACATGATACAATTGGAATTGACTGCGTTGCTATGTGTGTAAACGACATTGCGTGTGCAGGTGGTGAGCCTTTGTTTTTCCTTGACTATATTGCATGTGGAAAAAACATTCCGGAAAAGATCGCTACAATCGTAAGTGGTGTTGCTGAAGGATGTAAACAGTCAGATGCAGCTCTTATTGGTGGAGAAACAGCAGAAATGCCAGGATTTTATCCAGAAGACGAATATGACCTTGCAGGTTTTGCAGTTGGAATCGTAGATGAAAAGGATCTGATCACAGGAAAAGATCTGGAAGCAGGAGATATCCTTATAGGTATGGCATCATCAGGTGTACATAGTAATGGATTCTCTCTTGTAAGAAAAGTATTCAAAATGGAGAAAGAAGTTTTAGAGACATATCATGAAAGTCTTGGATGCACTTTGGGAGAGGCACTTCTTGCTCCAACAAAAATATATGTAAAAG
>JAHHTM010000068.1 GCA_020024675.1 Muricomes sp. | reverse complement strand
CATATACTTTATTCATAAATGCTTTAACTCGTTCAACATCAACTCTATTTTCAAGAACTCCATCTTTTTTGAGTGTTGTTCCTACAACAGCCGCATCTGCTGTTGCCAGTTTTCTTTCGATTGTATCAATTCTGCAACCAGTATTGCAAAGTACTACAACATCCCTATTTGCATCTTTTACACTTTTAATCAAAGCATCATCTACATCCTGTCCTGCTGCATTTGCAGAAATACACATACCATCAGGTTTAGCTTTTGCCAGTGTTGTCTTAGCTATATCCGCAAGTTCTCTAGTGTCAAGATTCATATCTGATTCAGGATTAATAAAATATAACATTTTCAAATCATCAAGAGGAAGCGCCGCTTTACGACGAAGAATTTTACTAAAATCATTATTGTAAAATCCACCATCTCCGACATACACTCCACTAAAAGTACCTCTTACAAACTGTGCCTTTACCGCTGCTGCAAGTTCAATACACGCCATACCATCACTTATAGCATCTACACCAAATGGTACTCTAATATCCGATTTAATATTTCCGATTACATAAGCCATTGCTGCAGGTGTAACCATATCCATTTCTCTTTGATATGGGAAACTAAATTCATTACTTATAAGAACTCCATCTACTCCACCATCCTGTAATGCCTTTAAATCCATTCTTGCATGTTCCACTATAACATCCATATCATTCTCTTTACTATATCTTGGATCCCCTGGCAAAGCATCTAAATGTAACATTGCAATTATAGGTTTTTTTACACCAAACATTTCTTCGGTCCAAAGCATTTTTCTTCCTCCCAACTATACAACTTAGTATTTTATAACACATTTTATACATTAATTATATCATTGATATGTATATTGTCAATATATTAATGTTCTCAAAATAATATTTTTGTATCCAAATTATCTTTTATTATTATTTTTTGTCACAACTCAACATTTCTATTGATGATTTCGGTGTGTTGTGTTATTCTAAGCTTGTCTAGTATGTATACATGTATTAATTATTTAATATATTTTTACAGGAATATATTTACGTGTTATATTGCTAAAAAAACAAATAGGAGATTTTGATTATGGATGCTGTTCATGTAGGGTGGATTTCCATACTTCCACCGATTATAGCCATTGTACTAGCTATAATAACTAAAGAAGTTATTTTTTCTCTCACCGCAGGTGTATTTTCAGGTGCAATCATTTATTCCATTGCCGTCCATCTAAATCCTATTGTAGGTCCTGTTTCTGTTACGTTTGATATAATAGCTGAGAAAGCAGATCTTAACATTATAATATTCTGTTTTCTATTAGGAGCTCTTGTATTTATAATAAACGCATCAGGGGGTGCAAACGCATATGGTAGATGGGCATCTAAGGTAATTAAAACAAAAAGATCATCTATGCTGATTACAGGCTTTCTTGGATGTCTTATTTTTCTAGACGACTATTTTAACTGTCTTACAGTTGGAACTGTAATGAAACCAGTTACAGACAGACACAATGTAAGTCGTGCTAAACTAGCCTATATTATAGACTCAACAGCTGCACCTATATGTATTATCGCCCCTATATCAAGCTGGGCCGCTGCTGTTGGAAATTATTTAAAAACAACTGGAGCTTTTGAATCAGATTTTAAAGCCTTTATATCTGCAATACCTTATAACTTCTACGCAATTTTAAGTTTAATTATGGTATTTTTCGTAGCCACTACTTCTTTTGATTTTGGTCCAATGGCCAGATTTGAAAGAGAATCTCAAAACAAAGCCATGAGTTCCGAACCCGAAACAGTTACTGGTACAGTATTACGGGGAAGAGTTTTTGATATGATAATTCCTATTTTAGTACTTATAATTACTGCTATTACAGGCATGCTATACAATGGTGGCTACTGGAGTGGCGTACCTGAACTTCACTCAATAACCGCTGCTCTGGGCAATAGTAGCGCTGCCAAAGCTTTAGTATGGGGAAGCTTCGCTGGACTTCTTTCATGTATGCTTCTTTATATACCAAGAAATATAATGACATTTAAAGAATTTATGAATAACATAACTTTAGGAATGCAGAAAATGGTTCCTTCTGCCTGTATATTATTACTTGCATGGGCAATCGGTGGAATATGTAGAGACCTTTTAAGCACACCAGAATTTGTTCGTTCATTCTTTGTTTCAAGTGGTATTCCTGGTTTATTACTACCAGTAATTGTATTTGTACTTGCAGCATTTTTAAGTTTTGCTACTGGAACATCCTGGGGAACTTTTGGAATTCTTATTCCTATAATTATTCCTGTTGCACAGTCTGTATGTCCTGAATTATTAATGGCTTCTTTAGGTGCAACACTTGCAGGAAGTATATTTGGAGACCATTGTTCTCCTATATCAGATACAACAATCCTTTCAAGTGCAGGTGCCGATGTTAATCACTTAGATCATGTATCATCACAAATGGTATATTCATTAACTGTAGCATTTACATGTATTATAGGATATCTTATAATCGGACTTACAAAAGGAAATGTTATACTGTCATTAAGTGTATCAATAATAGTTTTAATCGCTTCAATCGTTATATTACATAAATTAGATACCAGAAAGTCAATCCTTCCAATATCTGCATCAAGTGCAGAAAGCAGATAGTTTTATCTGCACCCTACCCTGGGGCTGTAAAAAAAGTCCCTAAAGAAAAATCGCCCAGGTCATGAGACTTGAGCGATTTTTTGGTATAATAAATTTATGCCACTAAACTCAAATACCAATGATAATTATACATTACGTCAGCTGAAATTACCATTGGAAATCGAAAAATTAATTGATATTTCTGATCCGGTATATACTTTCTGTGAAGTCGTTGATCACGTTGACCTATCAAAATATTTTGTAACGAAAGGATACAAAACAAGTCTCAAGATGGATGAAGAAAAACTACTTAAAGTAATACTCTTCTATAAAAACAAATACGGAAGAATGGGATAAATCTCGAAATTTACATTTAGAGTAAAATATTTATTTACAAAAGGAACAGAGACCAACCTCGGCATTTGCCGATGTTGGTCTCTACTATTTAAGTGGTTTTTATAGCCACGTTTTTGGTTTTGAAATAAAATTATGTTTAGTTCGATTGAAAAAACAAATTATGCGAAATACACAAAATAGAATGCACAAAAGGGGTAATTTTGGTTATATTCAATAAAATAGGTAATTCTCCTTATGTAAATGGTACAGATGACTACTGTAGATAAAAAATAGTCGGCAGTATAATGGTAGTAAGCTAATGAGATATGAACAAAAGGGAATGTGTATGTATCAAAAAATTATGAAAGGAGGAAGAATGTTGGCGACACAAGGAATTGTATTTAATATTCAAAGATATACAATTCACGACGGACCAGGACTTCGGACAGAATTATTTTTAAAAGGGTGTCCATTAAGATGTCAGTGGTGTAGTAATCCTGAAAGCTGGATAAAAAAGATTCAACCTGGTGTGTATAAGACAAAGTGTATTTCAAAAAGTAATTGTGGAGCATGTGAGGAAATATGCGAGGAGAACGCAATCAATTTTTATAGAGGAAAAATTCAGTCAATTGATCGTGAGAAATGCACAAATTGTATGAAATGTTATGATGAATGTCCTTCTGATGCGGTTAAGCGTTGGGGAGAAACTATGTCAGTAGAAGATTGTATGAAAATTATTATGAAGGACAAAGGGTTTTATGAACATTCAGGAGGGGGTGTAACTGTTTCAGGTGGTGAACCTTTGTTACAAAGTGATTTTGTAGCGGAATTGTTTAAGGTATGTAAAGAAAAAGAAATTCACACATGCTGTGAATCTACAATGCATGCTCCGTGGAAAGAGATTGAAAAAATACTTCCTTATACGGATTTGTTGATTTCTGACTTAAAACATATGGATTCAAATATTCATAAAAAATATACAGGTGTTGGAAATGAATTGATTTTGAAAAACCTCAAAAATTTAATAACCCAGGGAAGAGAGTTGATTTTACGTATTCCAGTAATTCCAAACGTAAATGATAATGAAGAAAATATTAAAGCTTCTGCAGATTTTATACTAAATGAATTAGATGGAAAAGTAAGAACACTGCAGTTGTTAAGTTTTATGAGGCTAGGGGAAGAAAAATATACATCACTTGGAATTCCATATGGAATGAAAGATGTGAAAATAAACAGAAAAATCTTTCAAAAGCATGTTGAAGAAATTGCGGAGTATTTTAATAGCAGGGGAATTCACTGTTTAGTTGGAACAAAAGAAAAAGAGTAAATTGATGTTTTAAATTTAAGGAGGAGCAAAATGAATATTACTCATACTGATGCCCGTGGAACTGAGGCTTTTGACAAAACTTATTGTATTGGTTATCAAGTACATCACAAGGATTGGTCACCATTTCCAAGAGTTAACAAATTAAGAAAAAGATTTTTGGATAGGCCTTATGAAGTTGATGTGGAAAGACTTCGTCTTGTTACAGAATCCTATAAAGCAACAGAAGGACAGGCACGAAAAATGCAATGTGCACGGGCTTTCGAAAATGTTCTTTTAAATGTAGGAATTTATGTTGATGATGATGATTTGATTTTAGGAGAAATCGCAGCACCATTTAAAGCAGCTCCAATTTATCCAGAATTTTCAGTGAACTGGATTATTGATGAGATTTTACATTCTCCATTTGAAGAACGCCCACACGATCAATTTTACATAAGAAATGATGAAGAAAGACAGGAAATCGTAGAATTATGTAAATATTGGCAAGGGAAAACAATAGATGATTTGATTAATGCAAGATTAGATACTGATCAGATCAAAGGTTCAGAAGCAGGAAAGAAAATTTATCAAACAAATCTTTATCACTATGCTGGAGTGGGACATCTTGCCATTGATTACGCTAAACTCATGCGAGTAGGTTTTTCGGGGCTGATTCAAGAAGCAAAACAACATTTAGCAAAACTTAGTAAACGTGATGTTGAGTATGGCGATAAAAGAGATTTTTATGAGGCCATGATCATTATGCATACAGCTGTGTGTAAATATATTGAGCGTTATGCAGAATTATGTGAAAATACTGCTTCTAATGAGTTGGATGAAAAGAGAAAAAATGAACTGCTGCAAATGGCTGCTAATTGTCATCAAATTGCAGTTGGCGCACCACAAACATTTTGGCAGGCACTCCAATTATTTAATTTTGCAACAACTCTGATTCAGGTGGAGAGCAATGGACATTCTATTTCTTATGGACGTATGGATCAGTGGTTATATCCATATTATGAAAAAGATATAAAAGCAGGAACACTTACAAAAGAATTTGCGTTGGAACTATTGGAAGTTCAATATGTAAAAATGAATTATCCTACAAAATTAAAAGATTATGGAAGTATGGCACTTCGTAATGGACGTGGCTTTGGCGGTGAAAGCCTTACAATTGGTGGGGTTGATCGAGATGGCAATGATGCAACAAACGATCTTACGATGTTAATGCTTGAAGGATCTGTACACACAAGAATGATGAATCCATGGGTATGTGTTCGAGTACATGAAAACACACCATATGAATTAAAAGTAAAAACAGTAGAATGTATCCGTGCAGGGTATGGACATCCAAAATTATATAATGATGCTCCAACAATCAAAGCGATGATGAGAAAAGGAATGACATTAGAAGAGGCAAGGGATTACTGTGTAGTAGGATGTGTAGAAATAAGTCTTCCAGGTAAAGAGTATGGATGGCATGATGCTGCATATGTAAATACAGCAAAAATGATGGAAATGGTGATTAATGGAGGGTACACTTTAGACGGTGTGGAATTAGGACCAAATACAGGAAGTCTTGAAACATATAAATCTTTTGATGAAGTATTGGAAAGTGTTGACAGGCAGTTTGAATACTGGACAGATCAGATGTGTTCAAGTTTGAATATTATTGATCAGACACATAGATTGTTGAAGCCACTTCCATATGTGTCTGCATTCTTTGAAGATTGTATGGAATCAGGACATGACTTGACAGAGGGCGGTGCAAAATACAATGGAACAGGACCACAGGCAAGTGGACTAGGAACATGTGCAGATGGATTATCAGCAATTAAACAGCTTGTATTTGAAGAAAAGAAATGTACAGGAAAAGAACTTCTTCAGGCTGTTAAAGACAATTGGGTTGGCCATGAAAAACTTTATGCGCTTGTAAATAGCTCGAAGGTACATCATTATGGAAATGATGATGATTTCGCGGATGAATTATTTAAATATATGTTCGAGTGTTATTGTAAAAATATTAGCGGAAGACCAAATGTTAGAGGAGGATCATTTAGCCCAGGTGTCTATTCTGTAAATGCAAATGTAGCAATGGGAATGAACACAAATGCGTCTGTAGATGGAAGAAAAGCTCATGAACCAATTTCGGAAAACATGGGACCGGTTCATACGGATGGAGGTTCTCATGATATTAGTGGACCAACAGCAGTTGTAAATTCACTTGCAAAAGTAGATCATAGTCTTGCTACAAATGGAACTTTGATGAATTTGAAGTTTGCCCAAGAATCTGTCACTGGAATGGAAGGTAGAGATAATTTGATAAATTTTATAGATGAGTATATTTCCAAAGGCCCTATGCATGTTCAGTTTAATATTATGAGCTCTGCAACAATGAGAGCGGCACAGAAGAAACCAGAAGACTATAAAGATATGTTAG
>JAHHTM010000067.1 GCA_020024675.1 Muricomes sp. | reverse complement strand
GGAAAATCATGTAAGTGAGGCATGCCTTGGCACATCTACAGGATATGGTTACAATGACATGGGTAGAGATACTTTAGAACAGGTATATGCAAGTACTTTTCACACAGAAGCAGCGTTAGTGCGTCCTCAAATTACTTGTGGTACACATGCACTTGCACTTGCACTTGCGGCAAATTTAAGACCAGGAGATGAACTCCTTTCACCAGTTGGAAAACCATACGATACATTAGAAGAAGTAATCGGAATTAGAGAATCCAATGGTTCACTTGCAGAATATGGTATTACATATCGTCAGGTAGAACTTCTTGAAGATGGATATTTTGATTATCCTGCCATCAAAGAAGCAATTAATGAAAAAACAAAACTTGTAACAATTCAGCGTTCGAAAGGATATCAGACACGTCCAAGTTATTCCGTTGAAAAAATTGGTGAGCTGATTGCTTTCGTTAAAAGTGTAAAACCAGATGTGATCTGTATGGTTGACAATTGCTATGGCGAATTTGTAGAGACAATTGAGCCAAGTGATGTGGGAGCAGATATGGTAGTGGGCTCTCTCATTAAGAATCCAGGTGGTGGACTTGCACCAATCGGAGGTTATATTGCAGGCCGAGAAGATCTGATCGAAAACTGCGCATATCGTCTTACTTCCCCTGGACTTGGAAAAGAAGTAGGTGCAACACTTGGAGTGATGCCGTCATTTTATCAGGGCTTTTTCCTTGCGCCGACAGTTGTATGCAGTGCAATAAAAGGAGCTGTGTTTGCAGCAAATATCTATGAAAAACTTGGATTTGGAGTGGTTCCTACAGGAAGTGAAAGCCGTCACGATATTATTCAGGCTGTTGAATTTGGTACACCAGAAGGCGTAATCGGATTTTGTCAGGGAATTCAGGCAGCAGCACCAGTTGATAGTTATGTAACACCAGAGCCATGGCCAATGCCAGGATACGACAGTGATGTAATTATGGCAGCAGGTGCATTTGTTCAGGGATCTTCTATTGAGTTAAGTGCAGACGGACCGATAAAGCCACCTTATGCAGTTTATTTTCAGGGTGGACTTACATGGCCACATGCAAAACTCGGTATTTTGAAATCACTTCAGCGTCTTATTGACACGAATGTTATATCAAAAGATTCTTTGACAAAATAAAAAGATAAAATATGAACAGGAGGTGGTGTAATGAAGATTGTAGTAATAGGTGCAGGGGCATCAGGAATGATGGCTGCAATTACCGCAGCAAGACAGGGAGCTGATGTTACAATCCTTGAACACAAAGATCGAGTTGGGAAGAAAATATTATCTACAGGAAATGGAAGATGTAATTTTACAAATTTAGCACAGGAACCACAATTTTATCGTTCAGAGAATGAAATGTTTCCGTGGAAGATCATAGAAAAATTTCCGGCACAAAAAGCCATCTCTTTTTTCCTGGAGCTTGGGATTTATTCTAAAAACAGAAATGGATATATGTATCCTTATTCTGACCAGGCTTCTGCAGTGCTTGATGTCCTTAGAATGGAAGTGGAAAGACTTAAGATTTGTGTTTTGACAGAACATGAATGTACAAGTATTATTCCAAGGAAAAAAGGATTTAAAGTTTGTACAGAAAATGAATATATAAAGGCAGATAAAGTAATCCTGGCAGCAGGATCAAAAGCAGCACCGGTAACTGGCTCAGATGGAAGTGGGTACAGTCTTGCAAAGCAGCTGGGACACCATCTTGTTCCAGTGCTCCCATCTTTAGTACAATTGCGTTGCAAAGAAAGTTTCTATAAAGCAATTTCAGGTGTACGGGTCAATGGAAGCGTATCTATTTATGTCAATGAAGAGCTTATGGCAAAAGATACAGGTGAGATTCAGCTGACAAACTACGGAATTTCTGGAATTCCTGTTTTTCAAATCAGCCGGTACGCTGCAATTGGGTTATACAAGAAGAAAAAAGTTACAGCAGTTTTGAATTTTATGCCTGGTTTTTCAGAAAAACAGTTTATGGATTTTCTCGAAAGACGTGTCACGACCAGACCAGATAAAACGGTAGAACAATTTCTTGTTGGTATGTTCCATAAGAAGTTATGTGATTTATTCATAAAACTTTCTGCAATTGATAGAAATAAAAAAATTGGAACATGTACAGAGCAGGAGGTAAAAACTCTTGGAAAGCTGATTCAAGAATTTAAAGTAGAAGTAACGGACACAAATTCATTTGAGCAGGCTCAGGTGTGTGCAGGAGGCGTAAATACAGAAGAAGTTGATAACGAAACCTTAGAATCTCTCGTTGTTCCTGGCTTATACTTTGCAGGAGAGATACTTGATGTTGATGGAATTTGTGGGGGTTACAATCTTCAATGGGCATGGTCTAGTGGCTATGTAGCCGGTATATCTGCTGTTTGTAATTAAAATCCAAAAGGAGAAAAGCATGATAAGAATTAATCAGTTGAAAATGCATCCAGGACATAGTTTTGATGAATTGCAGGAAAAAGTATGTAAATATCTCCATATTTCTGTAGATCAGATTGATGAAATAAAGATTCATAAGCAGTCGATTGACGCCAGAAAAAAGCCAGATATTTGTTTTTCGTACGCAATAGACGTAAAAACAAAACAAGAACAGTGTATTAAGAAACGATTGAAAAATAAAATACAGATTGTAAATGAGCTGCCTTATAAACTTCCATTTCAGAATAAAGATGGCAAAAGAAGTTTCAAGCGCCCAATCGTTATTGGTAGTGGACCGGCAGGTCTTTTTTGCGCTTATCTTCTGGCACAAGTAGGATGTAAACCTGTTCTTTTAGAGCGTGGTGGAAGTGTAGACGAAAGAACGGAAGATGTAAAAAGATTCTGGAACACAGGAAAACTGAATTTGGCATCAAACGTGCAATTCGGGGAAGGTGGAGCAGGAACGTTTTCAGATGGAAAATTAAATACTCTTGTCAAAGATGTGTTGGGAAGAAGTCAATTTGTATTGGAAACTTTTGTAAAATTTGGTGCACCCCCATCTATTTTATACGAGAATAAACCACACATAGGTACGGATGTGCTTATTGGTGTTGTGAAAAACATGAGAAATGCAATTTTAGATTTGGGCGGAGAAGTCAGATTTCATAGTCAGATGACGAATATAGAAATTGAAAAGAATGATCAGAATAAAAAAATAGCAAGTATTATTATTAATCAAAAAGAAAAAATTGAAACAGATATTCTTGTACTTGCTATAGGACATAGTGCGAGAGATACTTTTCAACTTTTATATGATAAAGAGCTGTCAATGCGTTCGAAACCATTTGCTGTCGGAGTTAGGATAGAACATCCGCAGGGAATGATTAACAAATGTCAGTATGGAATTGAAGCAAGCGATAATCTTCCAACAGCAGCATATAAACTGACCACAAAGTTATCAAATGGTCGTGGGGCTTATACATTTTGTATGTGCCCAGGTGGATATGTAGTTAATGCATCTTCAGAAGAAAAAAGATTAGCAGTAAATGGAATGAGCTATCAAAAAAGAGACGGGAAAAATGCAAATAGTGCAGTTATTGTTACAGTGTCACCAGAAGATTTCGGAGGAGATTTTCCACTTTCAGGAGTTGAATTTCAAAGGATGCTGGAGGAAAAAGCATATCAGGCAGGAGAAGGAAAAGTTCCTGTTCAGTGTTTTGGTGATTTTGTGGAAAATAAAACTACAATCAAACTTGGAAATGTAGAACCGCAGATTAAAGGAGCGTATAAACTTAGCAATGTCAGAGAGATTTTTCCTGAGTTTTTATCGGAATCTATTGAAGAAGGGATCTTTGCCATGGATAAAAAGATTCATGGATTTGCCAGAAAAGATGCTGTGCTCTCTGGAGTGGAAAGCAGGACATCATCACCTGTAAAAATACAGAGAAATGAAGAGTATGAAAGTAATATAAGTGGCATTTTTCCTTGCGGAGAAGGGGCAGGATATGCTGGTGGAATCACTTCAGCTGCAATGGATGGGATGAAGGTAGCGGAAGCTATTTTAAAAAACTGGAATATCAGTCAAGTATAAGAGTTCACAAAAAATTAATGAGCTCAGACCTATACAGTATTTTTGATTTGTGATAAAATAATTTTCGAATCGTGGATACTGCAGTTGATAAAACAATGTCAGATAGAACAATTAGGTCGATTCCGGAAGAGGAGAGGCCATATGAAAAATGCGAAAGATTTGGGGCAGGTAATTTAACAGATACAGAGTTACTTGCCGTTTTGTTGCGCACAGGAACAAGAGGTGAGTCAGCATTGCAGCTTTCACGAAAACTTTTGAATCCTATATTTGCACAAGATGGTCTGTTAAGTATCCATCAGTGGAATATAGAACAGCTTATGAAAATCAAAGGGATTGGCAGAGTGAAAGCAATTCAGCTTATCTGTTTATCGGAACTGACAAAACGACTTGCCAAGGCGACTGCAAGCAAGGGACTTGATTTTTCAACGCCTTCGTCCATTGCAGAGTACTACATGGAAGATATGCGACATGCAAGGCAAGAGGAAATGAAACTTCTTCTTTTGAATACAAAATCAAGATTGATCGGGGAGACAAATATTTCAAAAGGTACTGTGAATTCTGCTGTGATATCACCGAGGGAGTTGTTTGTGGAGGCATTACAAAAAAATGCCGTTTCCATTATTCTCCTACATAATCATCCAAGTGGTGATCCTACACCGAGTAGAGAAGACATACTGATTACGAGAAGGATAAAAGAAGCCGGGATACTTATCGGTATTGAACTTTTAGATCATATTGTTATCGGAAACAATTGTTATATCAGTATGAGAGAACAGCAAATTATGTGAAAGGGCATCTGTTGCTATGGCAAACAATACGTACGGTCTTGATCTTGGAACTTATGAACTTAAGATTTATGACCAGATGAATGATAAAATTTGGAAAACTAAAAATGCGATTGCGGTTAAAAATGAAAAAACAGTTTTAGCTGTAGGAGATAAAGCATATGCTATGCGTGAGAAGACCCCGGATTTTATTCGCGTCTTTTTCCCAATGCAAAATGGAGTTATTTCTGATTTTGATTTAATGCAGAAGCTTTTATATAAACTGTTTTCTGTGGACGAGTATGCCATATCATCGGGAAATTATTTGATTGCAGTACCGGCAGATATTACAGAAGTTGAGAAGAAAGCTTTTGTTGATCTTTTAGGATATTCCAAAGTGAAAATCCAGTCTGCAAAAATTGTTGAACGAGGAATTGCAGAAGCAATTGGAATGGGAATTCCAGTGCAGGAAGAAAAGGGGACTTTTATTATTGATGTAGGTGGTGAAAGCTGTGAACTTTTTGTTATGTCACAAGGCGGAGTTGTTTTAAAACATCGGTTGAAAACAGGTGGCGTTCAATTAGATATGGCTGTTATTAATAAAATAAGACATAAGGAAGATTTTCTGATTGGGCAGACTACTGCCGAAAATGTCCGTAAACATTTTGGAATATCAGATCAAAATAAAAAAGAAAATATAATGGTTGCAGGAAAAGATCTTCTTACAGGTCTTCCCAAAATGAAATCTGTGTCTGCTGATACGATAAAAGAAGCAATCGACGATAGCTTAGGAGGATATATATCTGCTATTGAAACGATGCTAAAAAGGATTCCGCCAGATATCAGAAGAGAAATTGATAAAAATGGAATTTATCTGTCTGGAGGTCTTTCCAATATGGATGGATTAAGGATGTATTTTCAGGAAAAATTACAAACAAAGATTACTGTTGCACAAGACCCTGAATTGTGTGTTGTAAAAGGACTTAGAGAAATCATCAGGACTCCTGATTATGAAAAACTAACATATTCTATGACAGATGAAAATTATAGGTGGCTGAGTTAATTATGAAAAAGAAAAAACAAACAATTTCAAAAAATAAATACTGGTTTGCAGGACTGATACTAAGTTGTATTCTTTTAATGGTATTGTCTGCGTTTTATGACAAAGCACAAGGACCGTTTAAGGCAATCGCTGCAGTTACAGTTGTTCCTATGCAGAAAGGTATCAGTTATGCAGGGACATTGCTGGGAGATGTAAGTGAAAATTTCACAACGCTTCAAGATATAAAGAAAGAAAATACAAAATTAAAAGAAAAAGTGAATGATCTTTTGATTGAAAACAATAATCTTCAACAGGAAAAATGTGAATTGGAGCGATTGAAAGAATTGCTGAAACTAGATCAAAATTATTCGGATTATAAGAAAACAGCTGCTCACGTTATTGGGACAGAGTCTGATAACTGGTTCAATGTTTTTACAATAGACAAAGGAAGTAAAGATGGAATCAAAAAAGATATGAATGTAATGGCCGGGAGTGGACTTGTAGGTATTGTTACAAAAGTGGGACCCAACTGGGCAACTGTACGTTCAATTATAGATGATTCTAGTAATTTAAGTGGTATGTCTCTGACAACATCTGATCGGTGTATCGTAAGTGGGGATTTGAAATTGATCAATGATGGAAAGTTGAAATTCGATCGTATGGAGAATAATGAAAATGTTGTACAGGTAGGAGATCAGATTGTAACTTCTCATATTAGTGATAAATATCTTCAGGGTATTTTAATAGGCTATGTAAACGAAATCAATGTTGATTCTAATAATCTTACAAGATCAGGATATATTACTCCAGCAGTTGATTTTAAAAATTTACAAGAAGTGCTTGTAATCATGAAGACGAAGGAAGAACTCACAGAGGACAAATAAGG
>JAHHTM010000066.1 GCA_020024675.1 Muricomes sp. | reverse complement strand
ATGGGTAAGATAGCAGTTGTAACAGACAGTAACAGCGGAATTACACAGGAAGAAGGAAAAAAATTAGGCATTTATGTTCTGCCTATGCCGTTTTTTATCAATGAAGAATTATTCCTTGAGGATATTACTCTGACACAAGAAGAATTTTATAAAAAATTAGAAGATAATTCAGATATCTCTACTTCTCAGCCTACCCCGGGAGACATCATGGATCTTTGGGAAAAACTTTTGGAAGAGTATGATGAGATTGTACATATTCCGATGTCAAGTGGCTTAAGTGGAAGTTGTCAGACAGCTATGAATCTCGCACTTGACTATGATGGTAGAGTTCAGGTTGTGGATAACCAGAGAATTTCAGTAACTCAGGCACAGTCAGTGCTAGATGCAATGAAGTTGATAGAACAAGGAAAGACGGCAGTTGAAGTTAAGGAGATACTGGAGTCTGAAAAATTAGAAGCTAGTATTTACATTACAGTGGATAATCTTAAGTATCTGAAGAAAGGTGGAAGAATCACGCCGGCGGCAGCAGCACTTGGTACTGTTCTTAATTTAAAACCGGTTCTTCAGATTCAGGGGGATAAACTAGATGCTTTTTCAAAAGCACGTGGTATAAAAACTGCAAAAAGAACAATGCTTAAGGCAATAGAAAAAGATTTGGAAGAACGTTTTTCAGGAAAAGAAGATCAGATGGTTCTTGGAATGGCATACACATGTTCAAAAGAGGATGCAAAAGTATGGAGAGAAGAAATTCATGCAAAATTTCCACAGTATGATATCGTGGAAGCTCCATTATCATTGAGTGTTGCATGTCATATTGGACCAGGATCTATTGCAGTTACCTGTATGAAAAAAGCATAAATAATCATTAAAGAAAAGACAAAGGAGATTCATGTTGTGAAATCCTTTGTCTTTTTTGTTATATCTTAATAATGGGCTGTTTGTATTCATTTTGATAAGGAGTTTTATACTTATCGGTTATCACAGAATTATATAAGTTCGAAGCTAAAATATCCTGATATAACATTTTTCTACCTGTGGGACTTGCATTATCTGTCCGGGCAGGATTTGTAATCAAGGGAAGAGTGCTTCTGACGGAGAGTATCCCAAGAATATCAGATCTATTTTTGTTTACACCAAGAACTCTGGCATAATGATGAAAGCCATCTTTAATATAAGTTTTTACTGCTTCTTTTTTTATTCCGAGCATAATATGGAGTAATGCACGAGTGATCCGTACCTGAGTAAGTTCTTTGGTTTTTAAAAGTTCACTGAATTGTTTAAAATTAAAGAATTTATTCATTTGATTATAAATTCTGTTGGCAAGTTCCTCAGATACATCCATATATCGCATGAGATCTTTTGGGGTCTTGTTGAGAAGTTTATATTTTAGAAGCAATGAAAAATCATTTTGATATACCGGATAAGTAATATGGTGATAATCTTTTAAAATTTCCAGACAATCCTTTGGTACCTGCTCCTCAAGTTTATCTAAAATATTGTGAAGTGGAGTGTTGTCATAAGGATTTTTGATTTCAGGATAGATACTTTCACTGGAATAAGATAAAAGAGATCGAATTGCAGAAGCAGAACAATAGTCTTTTTGGAGTGAAGTATCGTGGTAGTCAGCGCCCTTTCTTTCGATTGTATAAGGAACAATCGGGCTATGAAGTCTTTTTAATGCTTTTAAATATTCAATACCAAGAATGTTGTTTGGATTTCGAATAATATCAAGACAATCAGGATTCGGAAGGGTTTTTTCAAGGGCAGCCTGCCTTGCGGCAGGAAATGACAATCCTCTTTTTAATCCAGCCTGCAAAGCTGCTTTATATTCAGCTGGTTCATCGGATAGAAATGATGCGATATTTTCCAAAAGAGGTAGATTATTACATTCGCTGCCAAAACACAGGGAATCTACAATGTCCAGCCTATCAAGGAACGATACTGCGCTTGTGGCAAACAGCTCTGCACTGCCAGTAGAATAACAGACAGGAAGTTCAAAAACTGCTGATGCTCCACATTTTAATGCCATTTCACAGCGTAAACGTTTTGGCATGACAGCAGGAGTGCCTCGCTGTACGTAATCACCACTCATAATTACGATGACAGTATCTGCACCGGTAACTCTTTTAGCTTCTTCTATATGATAAAGATGTCCGTTGTGAAAAGGATTGTATTCTGTGACAAGACCAACGACTTTCATGAAAAAAACTCCTTTTATTGATTATTTCTTATATTATACTATAAAAAAAGACCATGGTCAAAAGCGGAAATGTCAAAAAAAACGGATTGTATTGAAAAATACACACTTTAGCTACTTGTATACAAAAAACCTTTGAGGTATAATGATATTAAGTGAGAAAAATGAAAGGTGGCTTTACAATCATGGGATTTATTGATGAAATCAAAGCAAGAGCAAAAGCTGATAAGAAAGTAATTGTTCTTCCAGAGACAGAAGACGTAAGAACATATCAGGCAGCAGAAGCTGTTTTAAGAGATGGGACTGCAGATCTGATCCTTGTTGGAAGTAAAGAAGAAATTGAAAAAAATGGTGCAGGATTTGATCTTACAGGAGCAAAGATCGTTGATCCAGCTAATAATGAAAAAACAGAAAGTTACATAGCTAAATTAGTTGAATTAAGACAGAAAAAAGGAATGACTGAAGAAGCAGCAAGAGAACTCCTTTTAACAAACTACTTATATTATGGAGTAATGATGGTAAAAATGGGAGATGCTGATGGTATGGTTTCAGGAGCATGCCACTCTACAGCTGATACACTTCGCCCATGTCTTCAGATCCTTAAGACAAAACCAGGCACAAAACTCGTTTCAGCATTTTTCGTAATGGTAGTTCCAAATTGTGATATGGGTGCAAATGGAACATTTATTTTTGGAGATTCAGGTCTTGAGCAGAATCCAGATCCAGAGAAACTTGCAAATATTGCAATTTCTTCAGCAGAATCTTTCCAGACACTTACAGGAGTTGAACCAATCGTAGCTATGCTTTCACACTCTACAAAGGGAAGTGCGAAACACGCTGATGTAGATAAAGTTGTTGAGGCTACTAGAATTGCAAAAGAACTTGCTCCAGAGTTAAAACTTGATGGAGAACTTCAGCTAGATGCAGCAATTGTACCATCAGTTGGAGAATCTAAAGCTCCGGGAAGCCCAGTTGCAGGACATGCTAATGTACTTATTTTCCCTGACCTTGATGCAGGAAATATCGGATACAAACTTGCACAAAGACTTGCAAAAGCAGAAGCTTATGGTCCACTTACACAGGGAATTGCAGCACCAGTTAATGACTTATCACGTGGATGTAGTTCAGAAGATATCGAAGGTGTTATTGCAATCACAGCTGTTCAGGCACAGGCACAGACAAAATAGTATATTTCCTTTGAATGGGGATAATAAACGAAATACAGGCTGGTTTATTGGCCAAATGTGAAAGAGAATCAGGAGGGTAATGAAATGAATGTATTAGTAATCAATTGTGGAAGTTCTTCTTTGAAATTTCAGTTAATCAATGCTGAGACAGAGAATGTACTTGCAAAAGGGATTTGCGAGAGAATCGGAATCGACGGAAGTCTTACATATCAGCCAATGGGTGGAGAAAAAGTAAAGACAGCTTTAGATATGCCTACACATACAGAAGCAATTCAGTTTGTAATCGATGCACTTACAAATCCAGAAACAGGAGTTGTTAAGAGCCTTGATGAGATTGGAGCAGTAGGACATCGTATGGTACATGGTGGAGAAAAATTTGCAAACTCCGTTATAATCACAGATGAGGTTAAGAAAGCAGTAGAAGAGTGTAATGATCTTGCACCACTTCACAATCCAGCAAATCTTATCGGTGTAAATGCATGCCAGAAACTTATGCCAAATACTCCGATGGTAGGTGTATTTGATACAGCATTCCACCAGACAATGCCAGAAAAAGCATATCTGTACGGACTTCCATATAGATATTATGAGGATTATAAAGTAAGACGATATGGTTTCCATGGTACAAGCCATAGTTTCGTATCTAAGAGAGCAGCAGAGCTTCTTGGAAAACCTTATGATGAAGTTAAGACTATCGTATGCCATCTTGGAAATGGTTCAAGTGTATGTGCGGTACTTAATGGAAAATCAGTAGACACTTCTATGGGACTTACACCACTTGAGGGTCTTACAATGGGAACACGTTCAGGAGATATTGATCCAGCTATCTTTGAATTTATCGCAAAGAAAGAAAATCTTGATATTGATGGTATCATGGAAGTTTTGAATAAGGAATCAGGAGTTTATGGAATTTCAAAAGAACTTTCAAGTGATTTCCGTGATCTTTGTGATGCAGCTGATGAAGGAAATAAATATGCTGAAAACGCATTGGATGTATTTTCATACAGAGTTGCAAAATATATTGGAGCATACACTGCAGCAATGAATGGTGTTGATTGTATTGCGTTTACAGCTGGAATTGGTGAGAATGATCACATTGTTCGTCGTAAAGTATGCAGCTATTTAGGATATCTTGGAATTGAGATCGACGGAGAACTGAATGATTCTACTAGGGGAAAAGAAGTTACACTTTCTCTTCCAGGTTCAAAAGTAAAAGTTATGATCATTCCTACAAATGAAGAACTTGCAATTGCAAGAGAAACACTCGCACTTATCAAATAATTATTTATTGAAGTGAGTATACAAGTGGGCGGATCGGAATTCGCCCATTTGTTTTTGTACATAGAAATGAGAAGTTGCACAAAATATTTCAAATAATTGTTGACAAACTATTTTTACATGATATAATAATTTAGGTATGAATAGGAGTGTTAGTAATGTTAATTAACCTATCAGACGTTTTGACAGAACAGCACAAGACAGTAGAAGAAAATGTGTGTTTGGAGATGGAGCGCATTGACTTAAAGTCAGGTTCCTATCCGATTATCAGAAAAGAGCCTGTACACATAGTTGTTTCTTATGTACAAGGAAAAGAGCTTGAGATTAAAGGCAAAAGTGAGATAGAGGTTTCTATCCCTTGTGACCGATGTCTTCAAGATGTGAAAAAGGTGATTACTCTTGATTTTACAAAACATGTTGATCTTAGTATATCTGATGCAGATCTGCCAGAAGGAATAGATGAGTCCGACTACATAGCAGGACATCATCTTGACGTGGACAAATTGCTCTTTAATGAGATATTGATAGGATGGCCGACGAAGGTTCTATGCAGGGAAGACTGTAAAGGCATTTGTAACGTTTGTGGTCAGAACCTAAATGAGGGTACCTGTAACTGTGAAGATACAGGCCTTGACCCAAGAATGTCAGTTGTCCGTGATTTGTTTAAGAATTTTAAGGAGGTGTAATCAATGTCTATATGTCCAAAGAATAAATCTTCTAAAGCTAGAAGAGACAAAAGAAGAGCTAACTGGAAGATGAGTGCTCCGAATCTTGTTAAATGTAGCAAGTGTGGAGAACTTATGATGCCTCACAGAGTATGTAAGGCTTGTGGTTCTTATAACAAGAAAGAAATCGTTTCTGTTGACTAATTAAAACAGAACATGGCTTTCCGGGAAACCGGAAAGCCTTTTTTCATTTTTTGGTTGATTTTCTTATTGATGTTTAGTAAAATTAATGCAGTAGCGTTAGGAGGAAGGAAAATGTCTGATATTACAAGAGTTGCTTTAGATGCCATGGGTGGAGATAATGCACCATTTGAGATTGTAAAAGGAGCAGTAGAAGCAGTTAATTCCACAGACGATATTCAAATTTTGCTCACAGGAAAAGAGGAAATACTAAAAGAAACATTGTTACAGTTTACTTATCCGGAGGACAGGATAACGCTTGTGAATGCAACAGAGGTAATTGAGACTGCAGAGCCGCCAGTTATGGCTATTCGCAGAAAGAAAGATTCTTCTATTTCAATTGCCATGAATCTTGTCAAAAAAGGGGAGGCAGATGCCTTTGTTTCGGCTGGAAGCTCAGGTGCCGTTTTAGTTGGAGGACAGGTACTTGTTGGCAGGATTAAAGGAGTGGAAAGACCGCCACTTGCACCACTTATTCCTACTGCAAAGGGAGTTTCGCTTATTATTGATTGTGGGGCTAATGTAGACGCAAGATCATCTCATCTTGTTCAGTTCGCAAAAATGGGTTCTGTTTATATGGAGCACGTTATAGGTAAGAAAAATCCAACAGTAGGTATCGTTAATATTGGCGCAGAAGAAGAGAAAGGAAATGCGCTGGTAAAAGAGACTTTCCCATTGCTGAAAGAATGTAAAGACATTAATTTTATCGGAAGTATAGAAGCAAGAGATATTCCAGCAGGAGTGGCTGATGTGGTTGTATGTGAGGCTTTCGTAGGAAATGTCATTCTGAAATTATATGAAGGTGTGGGCAGTACATTGATTAAAAAGATTAAATCAGGGCTTATGTCATCTCTACGCAGCAAAATTGGAGCATTACTTGTTAAACCGACGTTAAAAGCAACCTTAAAAGATTTTGATGCCACAGAGTATGGTGGTGCACCGCTTCTTGGGTTAAATGGTCTTGTTGTTAAGACTCATGGGAATGCCACTGCAAAAGAAGTGTATAATTCGATTCTTCAGTGTAAGACGTTCAAAGAGCAGCGGATCAACGAAAAAATAAGGGAAATTATTTCTGTTGAAAAACAGGAAACAAAAGAATAAAGTTTTTTTAAGGAAGGAAATTATTATGGAATTTGAAAAGTTACAAAATATTATAGCTGACGTACTCAATGTATCACCATCAAGT
>JAHHTM010000065.1 GCA_020024675.1 Muricomes sp. | reverse complement strand
GAGTAATTCCATATCAAGAGTGTCTCGAATCTTGAAAGGATTATCTTTAAAAGCAATGCAATCTTTGACTTTGATTTCTTGTATTTCCATAGACGCTCCTTTCTTTTGAATGAAGGAAGTAATAAGTTACATTGTGTCGGTAGGTTGCTTATTCAAGCACCCAATACCAATATGTGCCTTGCTTTACAGAACGAATATTAAGCTGTGCTTTGGCTTTTTTTACGGTGCTTTCGCTAATACTCATAGTCTTAAATTGTTCCATAATAAGGCTTTGTGGCTTTGGTTTGTGGTCGGATAATAGTCTTGATAAAACATCCTTTGCCTTTTGAATTTGTTCATCAGGTCTACCCATTGACGAGAATGCATTGCCTAAAACTTCATCTGCTGTTTTGCTTGTTTCTTCTATCCATTCAATGCCATTTTCACTAAGACTAAAAACAATGGCAGAACCGGTAGGAGAAAGATTGCTTTTGACTTGTACTAAAATGCGTTCATTTGGTCGTTCTTTATCGGTACGAGCTACCATTAAAACACTTCTTGCAGCACCGACAATATCAACAGAACCAACGGCTCTATTTACGGCTTTTTGCCCCATTGCTTTATTCATATGATGAACAATCACAATGGCACAGCCTTGTTCTTTGGCAATGTCAATGAGTGGTCTAAACTGACTTCTTACTTCATTTGCAGAGTTAATAGAAGTTGATTCACCAATATAAGCAGACAATGAATCAAGGATGATAAGTTTTGCTTTGGTTGTTCTGATAGCTTCTAACAATCGTTCATCAGAAAAACTAAGGTAATGTTCTTTTTCATTGATGAATAATAGTTTTTCTGTATTACCACCAGCTGAAATAAAACGAGGAACTATCGTATCATCGGCATCATCTTCTGTTGACTGATAAATCACATTCATTGGTTCAAGGTTGTTTCCGTCCGTAAAGGGCATTGGTTCACCATTTGTAAGCATTGCTGCAAGTTTTAAGATGAACGTACTCTTTCCATCACCGGCATCACCTTGTATGACTGTAACCTTGCCAAAAGGGATAAATGGATACCATAACCATTCCACTTTGCGTACCTTGACTTCGCTTGCTTTTGTAATTTCAAAGTTCATTTGTTTCGCTCCTTTCTTTGTAGTGTTTGAAGAGAATATATTTGTGAATGAAATGTCCCTTCACTTGTTTGGGACTGAGAGTGGTGTTTTGTTCACCCAAAATACAAAAATATTTAAAATTTTTCATAATTGAGATGAACTGCCTTTGCGTGATACGAAAATATATCCCTTCACTTGTTTGGGACTGGAAACGCAAAACGTCAGGGTGTTTTTTGAAAAAAGATTAAAAATATTTTATGCGATGGTGAAATACAAATGCTTTTTAGTGCGAATACAAATACTTCCCTTCACTTGTTTGGACTGGAAGTGGGTAATCGTACGGGTGAAATTACAAAAAATAATTAAATTTTTATAATTTGTTATGGATGAAATAAAAACACTTTATATGCAATCAGAAATAAACCCCTTCACTTGTTTGGACTGAGAAGGGGTGTTTGGACGGGTGTAAAGCGAAAATAATTTAAAACATTTAATTTTGTTCTAGAAATGACTGATTTTTCAATTTCAAAAACAGCAGTTTCTCTAAATATTTTAGAAAAATAATTAAGATATGGTTAAAGGACATATAGCATAAAAGGGAAGAGCATTTTAACGAATTCTTGAAAAAATCACTATTTCGTGATAAAATATCAAATAAAGTTTTAAATAAGGAGGTCACTATGGCGGTTACATATAAAAAACTATTTCATTTGCTAATAGATCGAGGTATGTCGGCATCAGAATTAGCAGAACAAGCTGGTTTTAGTGCTAATATTCTGACTAGACTTAGACGAAATCAGTATGTTTCATTAGAGAGCATTGAAAGAATTTGCAAAACACTAAATTGTTGTATGGATGATGTTCTTGATTTTGATTCTAAAATGGAGGAAGGAAATTTAAATGATTGACAGCAATTCACCAATTTATCCAATGATCAACAACTTGTTTGAGGAGGATTGTCTTGAGTGTATGAAACGCATTCCGGACGCATCAATAGATATGATTTTATGTGATTTGCCTTACGGTATTACACAAAATCAATGGGATAGTTATATTCCGCTTGATATGTTATGGGAACAATATTTGCGTATTATTAAGCCAAATGGTGCGATTGTACTTACTTCTCAAGGTTTATTTACTGCCAAACTTATTCTTAGCCAACCTAAATACTATAAATACAAATGGGTATGGGAAAAATCTAAGCCAACAAATTTCCTGAATGCAAAAAAACAACCTTTGAGAAAGCATGAAGATGTGTGTGTGTTTTACAAAAAACAACCTACATATCACCCTCAAATGACGCAAGGAGAACCATATGATAAGGGAATTAGAAAAAATCAGTTGAGTGGTAGTTATGGCGATTTTCAGCCTGTTCATGTGTCAAGTGATGGTAAGCGTTATCCAACGGATATTATCTACTTTAAAACTGCCGAGAGCGAGGGCGAAGTTGTCCACCCTACACAAAAACCTATTGAGTTAGGAAGATATTTAGTGCGTACATATTCCAATCCTGGAGATGTGATTTTAGATAATACTTTTGGCAGTGGTTCGTTCCTAGTTGCTGCATTGATGGAAGGTCGCAATTTTATTGGAATAGAAAAAAATGAAGATGTAGCATTATTCAAAAAAGATGATATAAACTATATTGATGTTGCTAAAAGACGTTTGTTTTTGGCGTGGGAAAGCATGGATAAGAAATCACGTCAGCATATAGCTGTAACAAATCTTATTCGAAATTTCTCTGAGAAGTAGGGGGGTATATATGGCAACAATAATACGTAGAAACGAGAGAAGCTGGGCAATAGATTTAATTACAAAGATCAATTTGATTGCAAAAAACAATGATCTGATGATAAAAAAAGCCGGTGGAGAAAATACTATTTCCATCGGCAGAGGAAATACTATGTTTCCTGATGTCGTTCTTTATGGTAATACCGAGCAAAGTGTTATTCTTCAAGGATGGGAACTCAAAATGCCAGATGTTCCAATTGAAGATGAAACATTTATAAAAGATGCACAGCGAAAAGCTATCGCCTTAAATTTAAATAGCTGTTTGATTTGGAATTTCACATATGCTGTGCTGTATGTTCGTGGTGATGGCAATTCATTCACGAAATTAAAGCAATGGAATGCTACAAATCATATTCATACAAGGCAGGATGTTGAAACCTATCGATCAGATTGGGAGAGACAGCTTGAGGAAATAATAATTGAAGTGAACGGATATTTTGTTTCTGGACAATTTCGTAATGCACCACTTGGACAAGTTATATCTGAGTCCACAGTAACAACACTTATTCAAAGGAACAAGGTAATTATCGCAGACGGCTTACGATCCAACGCATTTAGAGATGCTGTGATGGCAGCCTACATAGACAATTGGTGGTTGGGTGTAAAATCTGAATACGCTCAAGATGAATCCGATAAATATAAAGCTTATGCAAAAACAATAATCCTTAATTGGGCTAATCGAATTATATTTGCACATATAATAAAGCATAAACAAAATGGTGCGATGATAGTCGATGAAATCGAATACGACAAAACTCCAGATGAAGCTAACATTATTTTCAAAAGAATCACTGAAAAATGTGATTTTTATAATGTATTTTCGCCTATTCGTTATAACGAAGTTCTGCCAGAATTATCGTGGCAAGATTTTATTGAGTTTTCAGTTTTTTTGCGTAGTAATGGGATAGACCATTTAAATCAAGAAGCACTTCAAAATATTCTGGAGGGATCTGTAGCCACAAGTAAACGAGCAATAAATGGACAGTACACAACCCCGACTGAATTAGCTAAGTTATTGGTTCGATTAACAGTAAGAGATTGGTCTGATACAATACTAGATTGTTGCTGTGGTACGGGCACAATCCCAAAAGAAGCCATTCGCATTAAGAAAACTCAAATGACTTCAAAAGAAGCAGTAGAAACAGTTTGGGCTTGTGATAAGAACAATTATCCTTTACAGGTAGCAAATATCAGTATGACAGACTCTGATACAATTAATATTGCGAATAGATTGTTTCAACATAATGCTTTAACCCTGACTGTTGGTGAAAAGATTGCAATAACGAATCCAGAGACAGGACATACAATGACTTTGTCTCTCCCCACTTTTTCCACAGTAGTTTCAAATCTTCCATTTGTACCGTTCGAAATTATACCGGATGACGATAAAGACGAAATTGCAAAGATGCCTTTAGCAAAAAACTTAGATGGCCGATCCGATCTGTATTGTTACATTGCAACCAAAATTGCAGATGTAATGAAGCCAGGAGGAATGTTGGGAATTATTGTGTCTAACTCTTGGCTGGGAACTAATGCTGGCATAAAACTTGTGGATGTATTAAAGCAAAAGTATAATATAAAACAAGTTCATATCAGCGGGAAGGGCCGTTGGTTCAAAAATGCTGATGTGGTTACGACTATTATTATTTTGGAGAAAAAGGAAAGTAGTAACAGTCCTGATACCGAGTTTTGGCTTTGGAAATTTTCGTTGGATCAACTTAGTGAAGATATTGATGCTGAAAATACTTTGGTAAATGCAGCTCTATTATCATCTGAACTGGATCATAACATATCAAGGTTGTCTAAGTATTCTCAATCACAAATTGAGGATATTTTGAGATTGAATGTGTGCTATAATGCATTATTTCACGATGTGGATTGGCTACTTGAAGTAAAGGATAAAATCATTCCGATTAATAAAGTTTATCATGTCTTTAGAGGAAGCCGTAGAGGATGGGACTCGCTGTTTTATCCGCAAAGTGGAGAGCATCGGATAGAGCCTCAATATCTAAAAAAAGTGTTAATCAATGCAAGGAATGTGACAAAGCTTACGGCAATTGCTGATAGAGATGCTTTTTGTTGTGGTGAATCAACAGATGCATTATTAAAGTATGGACATACTGGTGCATTAAATTGGATTGAAAAATTCAAGGATCAAAGAAATGGTGTTGGTAAACCGCTCCCAATAGTTTTGAAACGAAGAGGAATGGAATGGTACGAATTGCAAGACAACGAAATTGCAGAAGTATTCACAATGATGAATCCAGATCAGCGACTGTTTTTTGCAAAATTCGAAACCCCTTCTTTCGTAAACCAAAGACTGATAGGATTAACCCATAAGATGGAGTATCCTGATGAAGAATTGAATCATGCACTATTAAATTCAATGTTTACGATGTTTTACATTGAAGCATCTGGATTTGGTCGTGGATTGGGAGTTTTAGATGTAAATAAGGACAGTATTGCTAACTGTTATATGTTAAATCCGAAACTTGTTTCCAAAGAAGATAAAAATAAAATTATTAAAGCATTCGAAAAACTTAAGGCAAGAAATATTTTGAAAGTATCAGAAGAATTAAATGATGATATTCGTCTTGAGTTTGAACATACCGTTTTAAGTAGCTTTGGAATTGATAACTATTTTGAAAAGATAAAATCTTCTTTACTTTCGATGCAAGAGACCAGAGCAACAGTAAAAGAATAATGCTTAAATAATATTAGCTTGAATGCAACTCTATTTTTATAGGGTTGCATTTTTAATAAAAAGCTTAATTAGATATAATTAAAATTACTATAAGGGTCTTAGGGTGTTCCCTAACGTAAGCGGTAAATCACCGGTGTCTTGTATTGCTCATGAAATTTCATAGAATGGTTAATATAGGGCAAAAAAGGATATGACCTTTTCTGTCCAAGTTTAACCAGGATGAAAAGGAGCAATTATGGACAAGACATTAGCAAGAGAAATGAAATTAAATAAGTGGGCTGCTGATCTGCAGGATGCTGAAGCAGGTGGCTTAGGGCATCGTGAGTGGTGTCGTATGAATAATATCTGTTACAGTACTTTTAAATATCGTGTGCGTATGGTAAACATGGAACTTAAAAACCGTAGAAGTGATTCTAATGCAATAGTCACAAGTACACAGTTTTCAGAAATACCTGCGGCCCTTTATCAGGAAGATACTACGTCTCATAAAACAGACAGTAATTTAATTTCCATAGAACTTTGCAATGCAAAAATTACGTTTCCAGTCTGCACTACATCTGAGCAGATCAAAGCAGTGCTGGAGGTAATGACTCATGCTTAATGACTTAAATACCGAGAAGCTTAGCCGCGTATATATAGCCTGTGGTTATACGGATTTAAGATATGGCATTGATGGCCTTGCCAATGTGATTGAGTCAGAATTCCAGATGAATCCTTTTGAGAAAAACATACTGTTTCTTTTCTGTGGAAGAAAGTGTGACAGAATCAAAGGACTATTCTGGGAAGGTGATGGTTTTCTGCTTCTGTACAAACGTATTGAACAGGGTAAGTTTCAATGGCCACGCACCACCGATGAAGTAATGCAGATGACACCACAGCAGTTCAGGTGGTTGATGGAAGGATTGTCCATATTCCAATCAAAAGCAGTTTCTGAAGTGCATCCTAAAACCATAGGATAAACAGGTAAAAAGATTTGAATTTTAAGGATTCAGGTCTTTTTTTGTATCTTCAAAAATGGTACAATAGAGACATGGAAAAGACAATATATACACGAGAAGAACTGAATAATATGTCCATGGAAGAGCTGACAGAAATGTTTCTGAAAAAGCAGGAAGAACTTGCCAGAGTTGAGACAAAAGTTGATTTTTTAACAGAACAGTTAACACT
>JAHHTM010000064.1 GCA_020024675.1 Muricomes sp. | reverse complement strand
ACTATAAACTGTTTCCGCCGACTTGGCATCAACATTGAACAGGATTCTGATAATGTCACAATCTATGGAAAAGGTCTTCATGGTTTACACGCTCCAAAAGAGATTCTTGATGCCGGAAATAGTGGTACAACTGCCCGCTTATTAAGTGGCATTCTGGCTGGTCAATCATTTGATTCAAAAATTTCCGGAGATGCTTCTTTAAGAAGTCGTCCTATGAAACGTATTATTGATCCATTAAGGGAAATGGGCGCTGATATTGCTAGTATCCTTAGAAACAACTGTGTACCGCTTTATATTACTCCCAGAAATCTACATGGGATACATTATATCTCTCCCGTGTCTTCTGCTCAAATAAAATCCTGTATTTTACTTGCCGGACTTTACGCTGATTCGAAGACCTCTGTCACAGAGCCTGTGCTTTCACGTAATCATACCGAATTACTATTAAAGAGCTTTGGAGGCGATATTACATCCACACACAGTTTACATTCTACGGAAGCAACTGCTACTATAACACCTGGAAACAAGTTATATGGACAGGAGATTACCGTACCAGGCGACATTTCCTCAGCAGCATATTTTATTGCAGCGGGACTTTTGGTTGAAGATTCCGAGATTCTCATTCAAAATATATGTGTAAACAGCACGCGTTCCGGTATTTTAAAAGTATGTGAAGACATGGGTGGTGACATCACTTTATTAAACCAACGTATAGAAAGTGGCGAAAAAGTAGCAGACATTTTAGTCCGCACAAGCAAATTACATGGAACAACAATCTGTGGTGATATTATCCCTACATTGATCGATGAAATTCCAATTATCGCTGTTATGGCGGCCTGTGCAGAAGGTACTACTGTCATTCGGGATGCTCAGGAACTAAAACATAAAGAAACAAACCGTATCGATTCTATCACCGATAATCTCACCGCCATGGGAGCAACTGCCACTCCTACCTCTGACGGTATGATCATCACTGGTGGAGCCCCTCTAAAAGGCGCTACGATCCACACCTTACTCGATCACAGAATTGCCATGGCATTTAGCATTGCCGCACTTGTAGCCGATGGAAACACTAATATTCTTGACAGCCAGTGCATTGACATATCTTATCCTGGATTTTATGACCCTTTTGAAGATTTATTGTGATTTATCTTTTCTTTTGCCATGTATATTTTCATTTTCTTGACTAGTCTTATCTTTATGCCTATAATGGTTATGTATTTATGTTATTTTTACGAAAAGGAGACAAAATGTCAGATACAAAATATTCACTGAAGCCTGTAGAGAAAAAATCTCTTTCTCTTAAGATTTCTAATTCAATATACAGTTATATTCAAATGAATGGTCTGCAGCCTGGCGATAAACTACCTTCTGAAAGAGACATGTCAGCCATGCTTCAAGCAAGTCGTAATTCCGTTCGTGAGGCTTTACGAATTCTCGAAGACCGAGATTTGATCGAAGTAAGAACCGGACTTGGCGTTTTTATTAAAAACCCTTATGGTGAAAACAGTACTTTTTCTATCCGTTTACATAATTGCACCATCCAGGAGATTCAAGAGCTTCAAATTCTTCTAGATCAGCAAGCTGTAAAAAATGCAATCAATCGTGCCAGTGTGGTTGAAAAAAACAAAATGCTTTCTATAGCATCAGAAATGGTAAAGCTTTCTGACAACGGCATTTACAGTCATGTTCTAGATCATGATTTTCACAGTACTCTTTATGAATCCGGAAAAAACAGTGCCGTCTTTCAACTGGTCACTAAGATACGTGAAAATCGCTTTGTACTTCAGGAATCTTCAGAAAGCGGAAATGATACAATCTGGCTTAAGACTGTTCCACAACATCTTCAACTTGCAGAAGCAATTCTAAAATGTAATTTAGATGTTGCTTCTTCCTTAATTGAAGAAATTGATGAATATGGATTTCAATTTTCTAATATCTAGAAACTCAAAAAGAGTATCCGATTTTTCTTCGGATACTCTTTTTAGTATATTTTACAGCCTATTTTCCGTTTAATTCAAGATATTCTTGGTAACTTTCACTTGTTGGTTTTATTTTTGCTATTCCAAATCCTGTAAAGCCCCAGATGATTGCAAAAATAACTCCTGTATAACATAATACTGCCCATGGTGCATACTGTGCTGTAGGTACACCAAGTGTTGATGTCATAAATACACCTGCCAATGACCATGGAACGAGTGGTTCCACAACCGTGATGCTGTCTTCCAAGGTTCTAGAAAGGTTTTTGCTTTCCAGTCCTCTTTTAATATATTCTGATCTGAACAAGCCACCTATCATAAGGAATGTTACAGAAGCTTCACCAATTACCAGAATAATAATTACACCAAGAACTGCTGTAAGTGTGATCAACTGTCCAGTACCATGGATATGTTTCATAATTTTTTCAAGAATGATGTCAAGACTTCCTGAAATAGTCAGTGCACCAATAAATCCAAATGCACAAAATGCCATTAAAGCTGTATTCATCATAGAAGCCATACCACCTCTTTGAAGAAGTGCAGGCACCTCAGACACTATACCGTCTAAATTAATTGCAGGATTTGCAAACATTTCCATCTTAAATCCACTTACCATACTTGTTGCGCAAGTAGAGAATGAAAATCCCTGAACTGTAATAGCAATTACAATTGCAACTGCCGATGAAATCATCATGACCGGAATCGTAGGTTTCTTCTTAAGCGAACCAATCAGTACAATAACTGGAGGAACCAGAAGAAGTAAGCCCACCGGCATACTTAGATTAAACAACTTTGAAAGTGTGTCTATAATTGTGTCAACCTGTCCAATCTCACCGCTGCTTGCAAAGTGAAGACCTGCAAGAACATATACGATACAACTGATAATAAAACCTGGAACTGTTGTATAAAACATATGTCCAATGTGCTGATAAAGGTTGGTATTTGTTGCAATCGCAGACATATTTGTACTATCAGACAAAGGAGACATTTTATCTCCAAAATATGCTCCTGCTACAATTGCTCCAGCAACCGCTGGAAGTGGTGCTCCCATACCTGCTGCAACACTCATCAAAGCGGCTCCTACTGTACCTGCTGCCCCCCATGATGTTCCTGTGCTGACCGATAAAATAACTGTAACAAGAAAAGATGTTACTATAATAAATTTAGGACTGATAATCTGAAGTCCTATATATACAAGATACGGAATTGTTCCACTTACAATCCATGCACCGATCATCAAACCTACACAGATTAAAATCATAATTGCAGGAAACGCTTTGGCAAGCTTATCTACAATCTCATCTTGTACATCCTGCCACGTATGGCCTAAATATAATGCTATGCAGATTGTAAACGCTGCACACATAAGTAATAATATTTTTATGTCTACTTTAAATATCATTAATCCCCTAAATAGTGTAACAAACATAAATGCCAACGGGAGAATTGCTAAAAGCAGACTTGGTTTTTTTGTTTCTTTCTGTTTTTTTTCTTCCATAACACACCTCATTAATTAAATTTTATCTAAAGCCTGCTCAAGATCTGCAATCAGATTTTCTGCACCTTCCAGGCCACAATGCAAACGCACTATATTTCTATTCAATTCATGAAAAGCTAATTGTTCATCTGTCCAATTATATGTAAACGCAATTGCCAGACTTTCAAATCCGCCCCACGAACAACCTTTTTCAAAGATTTTAAGATTATCAACAAATCTTTCAACCGCTGATACATCTCCTTCTACTTCCACACTTAATAAACCACACTCACCTGACTGCTGTCTACGTGCCAATTCATATTGTGGATGGGATGGAAGACCTGTATAAAATACACGTTTGATCTTCGGATGATTTTCAAGAAATTCTGCCACTTTCATTCCTGTCTCATAGTGTTTCTGCATACGTACATCTAATGTACGAAGTCCTCTGATGGCAAGCCATGCCTCCATTGGTCCAAGCACACCACCAAACCAGTCTCTCTGAACCATAATTTTTCTCATGAACTCTTCATCTTTGGAAATCAAAACACCACCAATTAAATCACTATGACCTCCAATGTATTTTGTCATTGTATGCATTACAATATCAATTCCGAAATCCAATGGTTTCTGGAAAATTGGAGTTGAATATGTATTGTCAATATATGTTTTAATATTATTCTTTTTCGCAAGATCAGCAACTGCTTTCAAATCAACTACATTACACACTAATGTAGACGGACTTTCAAGAATAATAAGATCAGTTTCTGGTCTTATCGCCTCTTCAAATTCTCTTACTTCTTTTCCAACAACATATGTGACATCTATGTTCATCTTCTCACATAAAAATTCATCCAATAAATGCTGGACTGGTCCATAACTCTCTCTTACACAAATAATATGACTTCCTGTCTTACATACAGCCAGAATTGTAGCCGCACATGCTGCCATTCCTGCTGAAAAAACAACTGCTCTACTTCCGTGTTCCAGTGTAGCAAGTTTTTTTTCTAAAATTGTAACTGTTGGATTTGATGCTCTTCCGTAATAAAATTGGTCATTAAAGATGTCCACATCAAAATAATCCTTTACCGTATCGAATACATGAAGAGAATTCATAAAAATCGGTGGGGTAACTGCTCCCATATAATTCTTAGGATTTTCTCCTACATGTGTCAATGCCAGTAAATCCTGTTTGTCTGTCATTTCCCTTTCTCCTTCTCTCATTTTTGGTAGTATGGTTCAGTGGTTGAACCAGTTATTCTAATATTATACAGTTCTATATATTATTGTCAATATTTAATAGTATATTTTTTCGATTTTTAGGAATAATACACAATTTATCAATTCCCTTTTTATATATTTTCCCCAATTAATAAAAAAGAAGATACCACCTATTCAATTCTGAATGGTGGCATCTTCTTTTAACCATATTTTTTAACTTTCGCGCATCTTTAATATTATCATTACTACCTAATGTAATTCTTCAAGCATCTCTTTCACAGTTTTTCCTGTTATAGGATGATGCTGATATGGTGCAATCTCACAAAGTGGTTTTAAAACAAACTCCCTGTTTTTCATATCGATATGTGGGATACATAAATCTTCTGAACCATATATAATATCATCATAAAATAATATATCAAGATCCAATGTCCTAGGTCCCCAGTGAATTTTTCTTTCTCTTCCCTCTTTCTTTTCGATTTCATTCAACTTCTTTAGAAGTTCTTCTGGAGTATAAAGGGTATATAATTTTAAACATCCATTTAAGAATTCATCCTGATCTATAACACCATATGGTTCCGTAGCGAGCCACGAAGAAACCTTTGCGACACGGCATCCTTTACAGTTTTCCAACATTTTTACGGCATTATCAAGATATTTCTTTTTGTCCCCCATGTTAGATCCCAAAGCAATATATGCCGTATGCCATCCTCTTTCTATTTTCACAGAAACTGTTTCCAATGGAAGTCCTATCGGTGCCCATGGTTTTTTTATTTCTATTTCCACTTTTCTTAAATAATCAGAATACACAAGAAGCAATTCTTCTGCAATTGCTTCTGCAACTCGTTCTATCAACTTATACGTATGTTCCTTCATATGTTTGTAGATAGTCTGTGAAACCTCACCATAATGGATAGACTCCGATAATCTGTCATATTTTCCGGCCGTCCTTGTATCAGTATAAAGAACAGCAGACACAAGAAACTTTTGTCCCAACGCATTTTCTTCTGGAAACACCCCATGATTTGCAAAAACTTCCAAGTCTTTTATTCTGATTTCATCCATAATTATCTACTCCTTTTTTCATCACATGTACCAATAAATCACAAATCATGTCTGCGTAAAATTGCTTCTGCCATACAAACTGCTCTTTTATTTGCCTGAACGTCATGCACTCGTACAAAAGAACATCCGCTTAAAATCCCCATTACTGTAGTAACAAGGGTTCCTTCCTCTCTTTGATCTACCGGAAGATCCAATGTAAGACCAATCACAGATTTTCTAGATGTTCCTAGCAGTACTGGATATCCAAGTTCTTTTAGTCTTCCAAGTTCTTTTATCACTTCCAGATTCATTTCATAAGTCTTTCCAAATCCAACTCCTGGATCTAATATAATTTTATCATCCGCTATCCCTGCGTTTTTAGCAATATGGACACATTCCTTAAGATCTGTAAGCAGATCTTGCATATAATTTTTGTATTCTGCTTTTTCTCTGTTATGCATAAGACAACAAGCTACATCGTTTTCTGCTATCAAAGTTGCCATTTTGGAATCATATTTCAATCCCCAAATATCATTGACAAGATCTGCACCAGCTTTTATCGCTTCTTTAGCAACTTCACTCTTATATGAATCTATAGAAACCGGCATATCAAACCTTTTTTTCAGTCCTTCAATTACAGGAACTACTCTGTTTATTTCTTCTTCTTCTGTAATTTGTATATGTCCCGGTCTTGTTGACTCTCCTCCAACATCCAAAAGATCTGCACCTGCTTTTATCATTTCTTCTGCATGATAAAAGGCATGATCTAAACAATTATATTTTCCACCATCTGAAAACGAATCTGGTGTCACATTTAATATTCCCATAATATATGTATGGTTATCTATATCAAATTCTCTACTTCCTATTTTCACCTAAACATTCTCCTTTAATATTTTACCGTCATATTTTTCTTTTCTTTGGTCCAATTGCATTTTTTCTCTGCAGGACATCTATAGCAAGCTCTGGATAATTTATCGCTTTTATAAAGTAAATCTCCCAATACCGACATATTTTTTGTTTGCTTTCTGTGTTCTTTTATAGA
>JAHHTM010000063.1 GCA_020024675.1 Muricomes sp. | reverse complement strand
TAGGATTTGCGGGACCAAGGGTAATTGAACAGACCATAGGAGAAAAGCTGCCGAAAGAATTTCAGACTTCAGAATTCCTTCTAGAACATGGCTTTATTGATCGGATTGTAGAGAGAAAAAATCTGAAAATAGAACTAGAACATTTATTAAGAATGCACACAGAGAAAAAGAAATCTTTCTTTAGCGTTGAAGAGATAGAAAACAGTGCAAAAAAATCGATAGATGATGCATGGACAAGGGTAGTAAAATCAAGACAAAAAGACCGGCCATCAGGAAAAGATTATATAACAGAGATGTTCCCGGATTTTATGGAATTTCATGGGGATCGATATTTTGGAGATGATAAAGCAATAACTGGCGGAATTGCTACTTTTTTAGGAAGAACGGTGACAGTGATCGCACAGGAAAAAGGAAGAAATACAAAAGAAAGTATGGAATGTAATTTTGGAATGCCTTATCCAGAAGGGTATCGAAAAGCTCTTCGTCTCATGAAGCAAGCAGAAAAATTTAAAAGACCAGTCATATGTTTTGTGGATACACCGGGAGCTTTTTGTGGACTGGAAGCCGAAGAAAGAGGCCAGGGAGCTGCGATTGCATCTAATATTTATGAAATGTCTGCTTTGAAAGTTCCAGTAGTATCAATTGTTATTGGAGAAGGCGGAAGTGGTGGTGCTCTGGCACTGGCAACTTCAAATGAAGTATGGATGTTGGAAAACAGTATTTATTCGATTCTTTCACCAGAAGGGTTTTCCTCCATTCTTTGGAAAGACAGTGGTAGAGCAAAAGAAGCTGCAGAACTTATGAAGCTTACAGCATGGGAATTAAAAGAAGCTGGTATTATTGAGAAAGTAATTGAAGAACCGGAAAAGCTTACAGTAGAGACGCTTCCGGTTCTATGTCAGACACTTGCATCGTGTATCAATCGATTTCTTGTGCAATATGAAAGGAAAACGCCAGATGAGATTGTTGAGCTTAGATATGAGCGGTTTCGCAGAATGTAAGGAGGCAATATGAATACAGGTATGCTTACCATAGGAGAAAAAATGTTGAAATATCCAATCATGCAAGGTGGTATGGGAGTAGGAATAAGTCTTCATAATCTGGCAGGAGCGGTGGCAAAAGAAGGAGGAATAGGGATTATATCAGCAGCTCAAATCGGTTTTAAGGAACTTGATTTTGAGAAAGATCCATTAAAAGCGAACCTTCGAGCTATGAAAAAAGAACTCAATTTGGCAAGAAAAATTGCCCCAGAAGGAATTGTGGGTTTTAATATTATGACAGCTATGCGATATTACGAAGAATATGTCAAAGAAGCAGTTTTACAAGGGGTGGATCTTATTGTTTCAGGTGCGGGACTGCCAACGGATCTTCCAAAGTATGTCAAAGATTCAGACACAAAAATTGCCCCCATTGTATCAACTGTAAAATCCGCAAAAGTAATTTTAAAATATTGGGATAAAAAATATAACTGCACAGCAGATCTTGTTGTGATTGAGGGTCCACTGGCAGGAGGGCATTTAGGATTTCATAAAGAAAAACTACAAAGTCTTGATGATAAAACTTATCAGTTAGAAGTAAAAGAAATTATCGCAGAAATCAGAAAATATGAAAAAAAATACGAAAAGAAAATCCCTATTTTTCTTGCAGGTGGAATATCTACTTCAGAGGACTACCAAAAAGCAAGAAAGCTTGGAGCAGATGGAATTCAAGTAGGCAGCAGATTTGTAACAACAATAGAGTGCGATGCAAATATGGCTTATAAAGAAAGATATCTTACAATCAAAAAAGAAGAAATCGGGATTATAAATAGTCCGGTAGGAATGCCTGGAAGAGCAGTCTTGAATGCTTTCACAAAGAGAGTGGAAAGAGGAGAAAAATTCCCATGTGCTCATTGCCACTTATGTATGAAAAACTGTAATCCGTC
Organism: Muricomes sp.; assembly: GCA_020024675.1. Taxonomy (GTDB): domain Bacteria; phylum Bacillota; class Clostridia; order Lachnospirales; family Lachnospiraceae; genus JAHHTM01. The sequence continues at coordinate 4,939 of JAHHTM010000063.1, read as the reverse complement.
AAAAATTGATTATTGTATTACAGATGCTTTAACCCGTGCTGCACAAGGAGATGTAGAAAATGGTCTGATATTCTGTGGCGCAAAAACATATATGGCAGATAAAATTGAAACTGTTCATGATGTAATTGCATCTTTTCTTTTGTAATATAATTGTGTATACTAACAGGTAGGAAGTCTGATAAGGAGGACAATCAGTGGATACCTACAATACCATAAATGATGTTCTGGTTCACCTGTTTAATGAAATATGGGAATTAGAAGGAAAAGCGATTATAACAGAGGAATATAAAGATATCACGAATAATGATATGCATATAATAGAAGCGATAGGACTCGGAGAAGGAAAGCCGATGTCTGCGATTGCGAAAAAAATGAGTGTGACAGCTGGCACATTGACTACGGCGATGAATAGTCTTGTAAATAAGAAGTATGTGGTCAGAAAAAGAAGTGAAAAGGATAGACGTGTCGTAAATATACAGTTAACGGAAAAGGGAGAACGCGCCTATCATCATCATGCAGAGTTTCACCATGATATGGTGGAGGCTGTCATAAAGAATCTGGAAAATGACGAATTGTCGGTTCTATTAAAGACTTTAAGTAGTCTTTCAGAATTTTTCAGAAATTATAAATAAAAGGATGAAGCAGCCATTTATTCGATGAAGCAGGATGGCTGCTTTTTATATTTAATCTAAACTAGAAAATTGATACAAAACCTCTGTACACAGTATTCTACACTGTGTACAGAGGTTTTGTATTTTCTGTGAAAAATTGTAAACGGGTTGACATGAGCAACAAATGTAAATAAACTATCTTTTATATGTTTAAAGAAGAAAGGAAGATTTGAATGAATAAAATTTTTAAATTTTTAAAACCTCATATAAAGCAGGTCTTGATGATTATAGTAATTCTTATATTACAGGCATACTGCGATCTTTCTCTTCCGGCGTATACGTCTGATATTGTAAATGTAGGAATACAGCAAGGGGGAATTGATGAAAAAATACCAGATCAGATTGCAAAAGAGGATATGGAGGAACTAGAACTGTTTTTTACCCCTGCAGAGCAGAAAATAGTAAAAAAAGCATACAAAAAAGATGATAAAACATATAAAAAGGAAGCATATGTATTGAATCAAGATTCTTTGAATGAAGAAAAAAGAGAAGTACTTGAAAAAAGCATGAGGAATTCTATGATTCTTGTTTCTATGTTAAAAGAAAAACAACCGGATCTTCTGATTGGAGCAATTCCACAGTCACAAAGGATGGAAATGTTAAGTCAGATGCAAAACAAAGTGACAGAGTTTCCGGAAATGATGGAAGAGCAGGCAAGTGTACTCTATGTAAGATCAGTTTATCAAAATCTTGGAATAGATATGGATCAGTTGCAGAGTCATTATATTTTACTGACAGGAATAAAAATGTTAGGACTTGCATTTTTGGGTATGCTGTCAAGTGTATGTGTTGCTTTATTAGCCGCAAAAGTTGCAGCAGCTATTGGAAAGATTTTACGTGCAAAAGTATTTAAAAAAGTAGTCGGATTTTCAAATGCTGAGTCAGATAAATTTTCTACGGCATCTCTTATTACAAGAAGTACAAATGATATTCAACAGATACAAATGGTGACTGTCATGTTATTGCGCATGGTGCTTTATGCACCGATTATAGGACTTGGAGGTGTTTTTAAAGCTTTCAATACAAATGTCTCAATGACTTGGATTATAGCATTGGCTGTAGTTTTGATTTCTATGATTGTCTCTGTGTTGTTTATCGTTGTCATGCCTAAATTTAAAAGCTTGCAAAAATTGATAGATAAATTAAATCTTGTAACACGAGAAATTCTGACAGGACTTCAGGTGATCAGAGCATTTAGTACAGAAAAACAAGAACAGGAACGATTTGATCAGGTTAATAAAGAATTGACTCAAACAAATTTATTTGTAAACCGGGCAATGACGCTTATGATGCCAACAATGATGCTTATCATGAATGGAATTTCGGTTTTGATCATCTGGACAGGAGCAAATGGGATTGATAATGGACAAATGCAGGTTGGAGATATGATGGCATTTATTCAATACACAATGCAGATTATAATGGCCTTTCTGATGATTTGTATGATCTCAGTTATGTTGCCACGAGCAGCAGTATCAGCGGTACGTGTGGATGAGATACTTACAAGTAGTACAGCGATAAATGATCCAGAGAAACCTGAAAGTTTTCCAAAAGAAGGAAAAGGAAAAGTAGAGTTCGATCATGTTTCATTTTCTTATCCTGGAGCAGAAGAAAGTATTCTTGAAGATTTGTCTTTTGTAGCAGAACCAGGTAAAACAACAGCAATTATTGGAAGTACAGGAAGTGGAAAGACCACTCTGGTCAATTTGATACCAAGATTTTATGAAGTGTCAAGTGGTGCAATCAAGGTAGATGGAAAAGATATCAGAGCAGTGACGCAAAAGTCTTTAAGAGACAGGATTGGATACGTTCCGCAAAAAGGTGTTCTCTTTAAAGGAACGATTGCCACAAATATTATGTTTGGAAATGCGAAGGGTTCTGAAAAGGAAATGGAAGAAGCAGCCAAGATTGCTCAGGCTGAAGAATTTATCTTGGAAAAACAAAAAAGATATAACAGTCCGGTTTCACAGGGAGGATCTAATGTATCTGGTGGACAAAAACAAAGATTATCAATTGCAAGAGCAATTGCAAAGCATCCGGATATATTTATTTTTGATGATAGTTTTTCGGCCTTGGATTATAAGACAGACGTGTCTCTTAGAAAAGCATTGAAGAACTATACAAGTGAAAGTACTGTCATCATTGTTGCACAAAGAATCAGTACAATTCTCCATGCAGAACAGATTATTGTACTGGATGAGGGAAAGATAGCTGGAAAAGGAACTCATAGGGAACTTTTGAAAACATGCGAAGTTTACAGACAGATTGCGATGTCGCAGTTATCAGAAAAAGAACTAAAGGAGGACATGAATCATGAAGCACGGGCATAAAATGGGATCAAACGAAAAAGCAAAAGATTTCAAAGGTACGATTCAAAAACTCCTTAAATACCTTGGAAAGTATAAATTTTCAATCGGACTTGTAATTCTGTTTTCAATAGGCAGTACTGTATTTACGATAGTTGGTCCTAAAATTCTTGGAAAAGCCACAACAGAAATATTTAGAGGGCTAGTAAGTAAAGTTTCAGGTGGGTCAGGAATTGATTTTTCTAAAATTGCACAGATCCTTATAAGTGTACTCATTCTTTATGGAGTAAGTTCATTATTTGCTTATATTCAGGGATTCATAATGACAGGGGTTTCTCAAAAACTTACCTATCAATTGAGAAAAGAAATATCTGAAAAAATTCATCGAATGCCGATTCGATATTTTGATAGCATGTCGCATGGAGAGGTGTTGTCACGCGTGACAAACGATGTGGATACTTTAAGCCAAAGTTTGAATCAAAGTGCAACCCAGATGATCACTTCTTTTACAACAATCATAGGAGTGTTGGTCATGATGCTTAGCATTAGTCCATTAATGACGATTGTAGCTTTGTTAATATTACCATTGTCTATGGGATTGATCGGGGTGATCGTAAAACATTCTCAAAAGCATTTTAAAAATCAGCAAGAATATTTAGGACATATAAATGGGCAGGTAGAAGAAATCTACAGTGGACATAACATTGTAAAAGTCTTCAACAAAGAAGAGGATGTAATTAATAAATTTAACGAAACAAATGAAATTTTATTCCAGTCTGCATGGAAGTCTCAGTTTTTTTCAGGAATGATGATGCCGATCATGCAGTTTGTAGGAAATTTAGGATATGTAGCAGTTGCGATTCTTGGCGGGTACCTTACAATAAAAAGTAAAATTGAAGTAGGAGATATCCAGTCGTTTATTCAATATGTAAGGAATTTCACACAACCGGTAACACAAATCGCTCAAGTTGCAAATTTATTGCAATCTACAGCAGCAGCCTCAGAAAGAGTATTTGAGTTCTTAGAGGAGGAAGAGGAAGATCAGTTTGCTGAAAATCCAGTATCAGTGAATGGATTACAGGGAAACGTAGAATTTGATCATGTACGCTTTGGATATCACGAAGATAAGATTATTATTAATGATTTTTCTGCCGAAGTAAAAGAAGGACAGAAAATTGCAATCGTAGGACCTACAGGAGCAGGAAAAACAACGATAATTAAACTACTTATGAGATTTTATGATGTAAATGAAGGGGCGATTCTTATTGATGGGTATGATGTGAAGGCATTTAACAGAAGTGAACTTCGTAAGATGTTTGGAATGGTCCTGCAGGATACCTGGTTATTTAATGGAAGCATCAAAGATAATATACGCTATGGTAAAATAGATGCCACAGAAGATGAAATTATAGAAGCGGCGAAAGCAGCACATGTGCATAATTTTGTAAAAACTCTTCCAGGTGGATATAATATGATATTAAACGAAGATGCCAACAATGTATCTCAGGGACAGAAACAGTTATTAACCATTGCAAGAGCAATCCTGGCTGATCCGAAAATATTGATTCTTGATGAAGCTACAAGTTCTGTCGATACAAGAACAGAAGTACAGATTCAAAAAGCAATGGATAACCTTATGAAAGGAAGAACAAGCTTTGTGATTGCACATCGGTTATCCACGATACGTGATGCAGATTTGATTCTTGTAATGAAAGATGGAGATATCATAGAACAGGGAAATCATGAAGAATTAATCCGAAAACAAGGATTTTATTCAGAACTTTATAATTCTCAGTTTTCTTAATGGAATGGAATAAAAATAATACAACAAGATGGCAGAAGAAAGAAAAAACTTTCCAATGTCATCTTGTTTTAGGTTATAAAGATTAGTTAGGAAAGATCATCATCTTTTAGTAATTCAAGAAGATCCCCTGGTTGACAGTGTAACGTTTCGCATATTGC
>JAHHTM010000062.1 GCA_020024675.1 Muricomes sp. | reverse complement strand
ACAAAAAGAAGAAGTTATACATTTCTTTAAAAAGATGGCTCCCGAATCGGTTGAAAAAAGAATGAGTTTAGTGTCAGATACTTTGAAATATGCTGTTGGCGGTTATTTCAAAGCGCAATTTAAGATCATGGGAGTTGTATTTTTGATTTTATTTGTTGGAATTGTTTCGTTGAAAGTCAAATATTCTCTGGTGATTGCATTGATTATTGCGTTTCTGGATTTTCTGCCTTTTTTGGGAACAGGAACAGCAATGATTCCTTGGGCAATTTATCAGTTGTTCATGGGAAAATATAAAATGGCAGTTATATTGATTGTTATATATGCAATCACTCAGATTGTGCGTCAGCTCCTTCAACCGAAAATGGTAGGAGACAGCATGGGATTAAATCCACTGGTAACATTACTTTTATTGTATGTAGGTTATAAGTTTAGCAGTGTGATTGGAATGATTTTAGCGGTTCCGATTGGAATGGTTCTAATCAATATGTGTCAGGCAGGAGCATTTGACTATATCTTTGATGATGTACGAATTTTGGTAGATGGAATATTAGGACTTAGAGAAGGAGAATAAAAAGCAGCGTATCGAAATTTAGATTCGATACGCTGTTTTCTTGTTTATGTGATTAATTAAGCTACTTTATGTTTCGAAGATTGAGAAAATAATTTGTGCATATATATGGCGAGCCATAGAGGAAGAATTACTCCTTTAAAAATACTTGAAATAGAAATACTCCACCAGATTCCGTTTAATTTAAGGGCAGTAGCAGAAAGGAAGAATGCCATAGGAATACGCATCAGATTAAAAAAGATACTGATGAAAGATGGAGGGGTAGATTTTCCGAGTCCTTGAAATACACCGGCGGCTGCTGTTTCTGTACACATAAAGAGCTGAGAAAAACCAAGAATTCTAAGATAATCAATTCCCATAGGGATTACATCAGCTTCCCTTATGAACAATCTGAACAAGGGTTCCGGAAATACAATGAGTACAAAAGAAGTAAAAAGCCCCCAGATTCCCATGATTCGAAGAGCAGTGCTATATCCTTTTTTCACTCGTTTGTTTTTTCCTGCACCATAGTTTTGTGCTGTGAAAGCATTGACTGCACTTCCAAAACCTTCCGCAGTCATCCAGGAGATGGATTCAATCTGACTTCCAACTCTTTGAACAGCAATGGCGGCATCTCCCCAGCTGGAAATAAGTCTTGAAATTGTCATAGAAATCAGAGTAAATCCAAGACTTTGGATTGCTGTTGGAAAACCTACAAATAAAATAGCACGTATACATTGCATATCAGGTTTTGTGAATAAGTATTTTGTGGCAAAAAGAACGGAATCTTTTCTGATGTGCATGAAATAAATGGCAAATACAATTACTTGTGCAAATACAGTGGCAATGGCAGCTCCTTTTACACCCATGGCAGGAAATGGTCCAAATCCAAAAATAAAGAATGGATCAAGGACAAGGTTGACCAAAAGTCCTACGGTGGTAGATCTGAAAGTAAGCATACTATTTCCAATTGCAGTAAGAAGTCCGGTTAAAATCTGATTTAAAAAGTTGAAGATAACCAATCCACATGTAATGGCAAGGTACCATTTAGCATCTGAAATGACCTGTGGATTTGTCAGATTGAAAAAACCAATCATTGGACCACAAAAGAGCAAAGAAATAATACCATACAAAAGGCCGAGAATTGTTCCTATTTGAAGAGAAGAAGCTGCATATTGAGCTGCGGTATCATGCTTTCCGGAACCAATAGATTGTCCAGTAAGTACTTGTCCTCCCATGCGTGAGAGCATAGCAAACCCAGAAGAGAGCCACATGTACATTCCAGCAGCTCCGACCGCGGCAACCGCGTTACTTCCAATACGACCAATCCAGATCATATCTGTTAGATTGTAAGCCATTTGTATAAGAGAAGTGCCCATGATCGGAAGTGCCAGTTTAGATAAAGCACCAGCGATAGGGCTGTTTAATAAATCAACATTTTTTTTCATGTATAACAAAATCTCCTTTAAAATTGTTTGAAAGCTTATTTTTCCCTTTCATATCATATCATGAAAATAAACAAACGGATACAAAAAAGTTGTCTTATTGTAGGAAAAAATAAAATCTGTTATAATGTTTAAAAATATAAAGGAGAGTAGCCGAATGTTGACAGAAGAAAGAAAAAAAGCAAAAAAATGTTTTTCAAGAATAGGATGGTATGTTTTTTCAATTCTTGCAATAACATCGTTAGTGCAGATTATAGTGATGAATGTAATTGGCATTTTGTGGCCTTTAGCCTTTCAAAATCAGGTGATTCAATGGATTTGTATTTTTGCACCAATGTATATTGTGGCTGTTCCGGTGAGTTCTTTGATCATAAAACCACTACCAGTAAAAAATGTTGAAAAAAAGAAAATGACAGTTGGACAAATTTTGGTATGTGTGCCAATTGCAATCTTTCTGATGTATGCAGGAAATATGGTGGGAATGTTCTTTATGAATATTATTAACTTCATTACAGGAATACAGCCTGCAGATCCACTTGAAGTGTTACTTGAAGGATCTGTAGGGTTAAGATTACTTGTTGTGGTAATCGTTGGTCCATTGATGGAGGAATATATTTTTAGAAAACAGCTTATTGATCATACAAGAATGCATGGAGAAAAGATGGCGGTTATTTTTTCAGCAGTACTATTTGGATTATTTCATGGAAATTTATCGCAAATGTTTTATGCAGCGGCATTAGGACTACTTTTTGGTTATGTCTATCTTAGAACAGGTACAATACGTTATAGTGCACTGCTTCATATGTTTGTAAATTTCCTTGGTGGAGTTGTCGCTCCATTTATGCTGGAGGGAATCAATCTTGAAATGTTAGAAAAATTTGATCCGGCATTCATTACTTCAGACAATATTATAAAATTGATGATCTTTATGATTTATGCAATTATTTTATTTATAATCGCAATCATAGGTGCAATTTTATTTTTTATAAATTTGAAAAAAGTTTATTTTGATCCACAAGAGAATGAATTACCAAAAGAGAATCGATTTAAAATTATTTTCCTGAATGGAGGAATGTTGTTTTTTATAGCATTGATTCTCTGGTCGGTTATTAAAACCATATATGCATAAAAAACAGGAGGAAAGAAATGCAATGGACCATATGAAAATATATGAAAAATGTTCATTATGTCCACGAAATTGTCAGGTTAATAGAACAAAAACAAATGGATTTTGTTTGAGTAAGAATAAAGTAAAGATTGCACGGGCAGCTCTTCATTATTGGGAGGAGCCGTGTATTAGTGGAAAAAAAGGAAGTGGAACTGTCTTTTTTTCAGGGTGCACACTGCGATGTTGTTTTTGTCAAAATCATCATATCAGTAGTGGTGGATTTGGAAAAGAAATTACAGAAGAAAGACTTGGAGAAATCTTTTTGGAGTTGCAGGACAAAGGCGCCAACAACATTAATCTTGTAACAGCGGTACAGTATGTACCCTCTGTCATAAAAGCACTGGATCTTGTACGCGATAAATTATCAATACCCATAGTTTATAACAGTGGTGGCTATGAAAGCGTGGAAACATTGAAGAAATTAGAAGATTATGTGGATGTCTATCTTCCGGATTTGAAATATTATGCGCCTTTCTTGTCTAAGAGGTATTCTCAGGCAGAAGACTATTTTGATAAAGCATCGAAAGCTATAAAAGAAATGATAAGGCAGAAGGGGGCGCCGGTATTTGATGAAAATGGAATGATGAAAAAAGGAGTCATCGTTCGGCACATGGTGCTTCCAGGATACTATCAAGATTCTATTAAATTATTACATTGGATGAAACAAGAGCTTCCTTTCAAACAATTTATGGTAAGTATCTTAAGTCAATATACACCATATTATAAAAGTTGTGAATATCCAGAGATTAACAGAAGATTAACCACATATGAATATGAAAAAGTTTTAAATGAAGCGATGGAACTTGGATTTGTGGATGGCTACATGCAGGAAAAAAGCAGTGCAAAAGAAGAATATACACCACCTTTTGACCTTGAAGGGGTATAAAAAACAGAGATGCAGTGGAATGCATCTCTGTTTTTATGGCTGTTATTATTTTAAGTTTTCTGGATTCAAACCGAAAAGTTCAGGTAATACAAATCGACCATCTTTTCTTATTAAAACGTCATCAAACCAGATTTCCCCACCGCCATAATCTTCACGTTGGATCATTACAAGATCCCAGTGATTAGCACTTGAATTTCCGTTTGGTGCATCTTCGTAGCAGGCACCAGGTGTAAGATGAAAGCTTCCATCAATCTTTTCATCAAATAAAGTATCCTTCATTGGCTGTTGAACATAAGGATTTACGCCAATAGCAAATTCACCAAAGTATCTTGCACCTTCATCTGTGTCAAGAAGCTGATTAATCTTTTCAGTATCATTAGCTGTTGCTTTGATGATTTTTCCGTTTTCGATTTCAAATACGATATCTGTATATGTGAATCCGGATTTTACAGATGGAGTATTGTAGGAAATTTTTCCGTTCATAGATTCGCGTACCGGAGCAGTATATACTTCACCATCAGGAATATTGCAGTCGCCACAGCACTTAATTGCCGGAATTCCTTTGATGGAAAAAGTAAGATCAGTTCCAGGACCTACAAGGCGAACTTTATCTGTTTTGTTCATGAGATGAAAAAGTGGTTCCATCGCATCCCCCATTTTTTTATAATCTAAAGTGCATACATCAAAATAAAAATCTTCAAAAGACTCAAGACTTGTTCCTGCAAGCTGTGCCATGGCATTGTTTGGATAACGTAAAACTACCCATTTTGTGTGATCGACTCTGCGTCTTAAAACAGGATCAAGTATTTTATCAGATAAGTTTATCTTATCTCCAGGAACATCAGAAAGCTCTGAGGCATTTGCACAGCCTCGAATTCCGATATAAGCATCCATATCGTTCATTCGTGAAAGCTGATATTTACATATGTCTTCTAATTGCTCAGGCGTAGCGTGCATGAGAAGTTCTCTTTGGATGGAAGAGTCTCTTTCTGTTACATAAGGAACACCACCGGCTGCATATATTTCTTTTATAAGCTGACGGACAAGTGGTTTGGTATCACCACCTTCAAAATCAATCAAGCATTTTTCACCTTTCTGAATATGTGTTGAATAATTAACGAGAAGGTTTGCAAGTTTTTTAATTCTAGAATCCATAGTTAAATTTCCTTTCTTTAAGTAAAATAGATTAGCCGATATATCCACGGAGCAATTTTAATGTACTAAGAACTCCGTCTTTGTGGGAGCGCTCATAACCATGAGAGGCGTAAACACCAGGTCCTATGAGTGCATGTCTGATATCATAACCAGCGCGTAATGTAACTTCAACATCAGAACCATAGTGAGGGTAAATGTCTACGCTGTAAGATGCACCGGATTTTTTTGCTGCGAGAATCAGATTTGTGATCATGTCGTAGTTGTAAGGTCCTGCACTATCTTTTGCGCAGATTGAAACTTTGTGTTCGTTACATTCCAGTCCTTCACCAACACATCCCATATCTATATTTAATGATTCTGTGATACCTTCAGGCATTGAGGCAGCAGCTCCATGTCCTACTTCTTCGTAAACAGAAAAATAGGCATATAGTTTTCTTTCTGGAATAATCTTTTCATCAGCAAGATATTTGGCATAGGAAAGAATAACAGCTACGCTTAATTTATCATCCAGAAAACGGCTTTTTATATATCCACTTTTTGTGATTGTGGTACGTGGGTCAAAGCAAACATAGTCTCCTGTACTGATTCCTAGTTTTTCCACTTCATCTTTGGAAAATACAGGTTCATCGAGGACAATTTCCACAGTGTCAAAAGACCGGGAAGTATCGTCGTATTTTCCGTTTACATGAAGAGAGGCATTTATAAGTTGACAAGTACCTTCGTATGAGCCATTAAATTTTGTGATAACTTTTACATTTTCTGTTTCTATATTGTTGGCATCAAGTCCACCGATATTTGTGATCTTTAATCGGCCATTTGATTTGATTTCTTGTACCATAGCGCCAAGTGTATCGGCATGAGCACCGATGACAAGGGCGTTTGTAGTGTCTTTACCTCCAAGATCACAAATCAGACCACCTTTGATTGTTTTCGTCGAAGAAAAACCAAGTCGATCTAATTCGGATGAAAGATAGTCGATCACATGCATGGTATATCCGGAAGGACTGTCAATTGCCATGATTTTTTGTAATTGGTCTAACAAATAATCCATATATTTTTCCATAAGAAACCTCCTAGATTCAATCTGCTTTGTATTATACTATAGAATAATGATCTGGTCAAAAGAAGTAGATTACATAAATATAAATTATGAAAGATTATTAGACCAATAAAAAAATCCGAGGCTGGTTCGAATGAACCTTCCTCGGATTTTTGATTTTGTATTCTTAACCAAGAATGATTTTTGTAAGTTCAACTGGATCAACAATAGAACCGTCTTTGTAAACACGCATGTTTCCAGAAGCAATCTCATCGATAAGAATAACTTCCCCGTTATTGTATCCAAATTCAAATTTGATATCATAAAGATCAAGATCTTTCTTAGCAAGTTCTTCAGCAACAAGCTTTGTAATAAGAAGTGTCTGCTCTTTCATGCTGTCATACATTTCAGCACTCATAACACCAAGTGCAACAAGCGCATCTTTTGTTACAAGTGGATCACATTTTTCATCATCTTTAAATGTAGTCTCAACGTAACCACCTTCTAAAACAGTACCATCTTCAATGTATGCACCGTAGCGTTTGATAAAGCTTCCGGTTGCTTTTAAGCGGCAGATAACTTCCAAACCATGACCAAACACTGTGGCAGGAAGAACTTCCATTGTTGCTTCATCTAAGTTAGCAGATACATAGTGTGTTTTGATTCCAGCATCTTTTAAAAGTTCGAAGAATTTAATAGATGTTTCAAGGTTAGCTCTTCCGATACCTTCAATTGTAAGTCCGACAGCATTTTCACCTGGATCAAATACACCATC
>JAHHTM010000061.1 GCA_020024675.1 Muricomes sp. | reverse complement strand
TTATTATAGCATTTAAAAAAACTTTGGTAATATTATACTCAACAACTGGACAACAAGATTGTTCAAAGAAAGGTAGGAGAAATTATGAAAATGAAAAAAATGCTAGCTGTCATGATGACGGCTGTAGTAGCTACTGGTATACTTGCGGCTTGCGGTAGCTCTTCCAATGAAAAAGCAGATGGAAAAAAGGCGGATGGAAAGGTTTACTATTTGAACTTTAAACCAGAAGCGGATGAGTACTGGCAGGAATTAGCAGAAACTTACACAGAAGAAACAGGGGTTCCGGTTACTGTACTGACAGCAGCTTCCGGTGAGTATGAAAAAACACTGAAATCGGAGATGGCAAAGACAGATGCTCCTACATTGTTCCAGGTTAATGGACCGGTTGGTTTGCAAGGATGGAAAGATTATTGCTATGATTTGAAAGATTCTGATATAGCTAAGGAGCTTACGGATGATAGCTTTTCACTGATGGATGGTGATAAAATGGCGGGAATCGCATACGTGATTGAAAATTACGGTATTATCTATAATAAGGGATTGTTGAAACAGGCAGGATATTCAGCAGAAGATATAACAGATTTTGATAGTTTTAAAAAGGTTGTAGAAGATATTACAGCCCATAAAGATGAACTTGGATTTTCAGCATTTACTTCTGCGGGAATGGATGGATCTTCTGATTGGAGATTTAAAACACATTTAGCAAATCTTCCGATTTATTATGAGTATAAAGACGAGAGAATAAATAGCACAGATGCGATCAAGGGTACTTATCTGAATAATTATCGCCAGATTTGGGATCTCTATATCAACAATGCGACATGTAAGCCGACAGAAATTTCAACTAAAACTGCAGACGATGCCACAGCAGAGTTTGTTACAGAAGAAGCAGTGTTTTATCAAAACGGAACATGGGAATATAATAATGTAGCTGACCTGGGTGATGAGAATCTAGGAATGCTTCCAATTTATATTGGTGTGGAAGGTGAAGAAGAACAAGGTGTCTGCACCGGAACAGAAAATTATTGGTGTGTAAATGCAAAAGCATCTGAAGAAGATATTCAGGCAACGCTGGATTTCATGAATTGGTGTGTAACATCAGAAACAGGTGTGCAATCTATGTGTAAAGATATGGGATTTGTGATTCCGTTTAATGCTAATCTTGAATCTGAGAATGTACTTGTAAATGAAGCTAATAAGTATCTGGATGAAGGAAAAACACCTGTGTCATGGAATTTTTCAACAATGCCTTCAGAAGAATGGAAAAATGGTGTTGGATCTGCTCTTACAGCATATGCGGCTGATCAAAAAGATGACAACTGGGATAAAGTTGTTACTGCTTTTGTAGACGGATGGGCAACAGAGGTGGCAGCGGCAAAATAGAAGAGGACAAACATAATGAAACGGCGGAGGTGGGTTTAAAGTCTTCGCCGTTTTTTGAGGAGGATATAAAAATGGAAAAATCTATGAAACGATATATGCCGATTTTTGTATTGCCAACGTTTTTCGCGTTTATACTTGGATTTATTATTCCATTCATATTAGGAATTGGATTGTCATTTTGTAAGTTTACAACTGTAACAGATGCAAAATTTATCGGTTTTTCGAATTATGTGGAAGCTTTAAAGGACACTGTGTTTAGACACTCGTTCTGGTTTACGACTCTGTTTGCTGTTACATCACTAATTGTGATTAATATTCTTGCTTTTGCCCTTGCGGTGGCATTGACACAAAAACTTCGGGGAACCAATATTTTCCGTACCATATTTTTTATGCCAAATCTAATTGGTGGAATTGTGCTAGGATATATATGGCAATTGATTTTTAACGGTATTCTTTCAAAGTATGAAACAGCGCTTGCGTTAAATGAATGGTATGGTTTTTGGGGATTGATCATACTTGTGAGTTGGCAGCAGATAGGTTATATGATGATCATTTATATAGCAGGGCTGCAATCAATCCCAGGAGATGTAGTAGAGGCTGCCGAGATTGATGGGGCAAGCAGCCTGCAGAGATTGTGGAAAGTTACGATTCCAATGATGATGCCGTCCATCACAATCTGTATGTTCCTGTCCATCACAAATGGATTTAAGTTATTTGACCAAAATCTGTCATTGACAGCAGGCGAACCAGCTAAAATGTCAGAGATGATGGCTCTTAACATTTTCAACACCTTTTATGGACGCACTGGTTGGGAAGGTGTAGGTCAGGCAAAGGCGGTATTGTTTTTCATACTTGTTGTGGCAATTGGTATGATTCAATTGCGGATGACACGATCAAAGGAGGTTCAGCAATAAATGAAAACGAAAAAAGGTATTTTTAGCTGGATAGGTACAGGTGTATTTACAATTATAGGAATTGTATATATTTTGCCTATTTTGATTGTACTCATAAATTCATTTAAGAAGAAAGTTTATATCAACAAAGAACCTTTTCAAATTCCTTCTGGAAAGACATTTGCAAGCATTGAAAATTATATATCTGCAATTGATAAATACGAACTTTTAAGTGCAGTCGGATGGACAGTTTTTATTACTGTGGGTTCAGTGCTGGTAATTCTAGTATGCACATCAATGTGCGCTTGGTATATTACAAGGATTACGACTAAATTTACGAAATTGTTATATCTTCTTTGTGTATTTTCAATGGTAGTCCCATTTCAAATGGTTATGTTTACACTTTCATTGGTTGCTGACCGTACAGGGCTACGTACACCATGGGGAATTATTATCATATATTTAGGATTTGGAGCGGGGCTGGCTGTATTTATGTTTTGTGGATTTGTAAAATCAATTCCATTGGAAATCGAAGAGGCGGCTATGATCGATGGGTGTACACCACTCCGTACATTTTTTAGTGTAGTACTTCCTATTATGAAACCAACTTATATATCAGTGGGAATTTTAGAGACTATGTGGATTTGGAATGACTTTTTGCTACCGTATTTAGTGTTAGACTTAAATAAGTATAAGACTATTTCAATTGCCATTCAATACATGAAAGGAAGCTACGGACGTGTAGATATGGGAGCAGTCATGGCTGCGTTAATTCTGGCAGTGATTCCGGTGATTATTTTCTATCTGTCTTGTCAGAAACATATTATTAAAGGTGTTGCAGCAGGTGCAGTAAAAGGATAAAAATTATATGAAAGGCTAAAAATAAAAGATGAATATAAATATTGAGCAACAATTGAATTTTATTTTGGGGAAATCTCTTGACAGAGCTTCAAAAGAAGAGATATACATAGCATTGTTAAATTTTACAAAAAAAAATTTGAAACAAATGAAAAGAAATAGCGGAGATAGAAAGTTATATTATATTTCTGCTGAATTTCTTATTGGAAAACTATTATCCAATAATTTAATTAATCTGGGTATTTTTGAAGAAGTAAGGGATGTTCTGAAAAAACATGGGCACAGTTTGACAGAGATAGAAGAAATAGAAATGGAACCATCTTTGGGGAATGGAGGCCTTGGACGTTTAGCTGCGTGCTTTTTGGATTCTATTGCTACATTGGGACTTAATGGAGATGGTGTTGGCTTGAATTACCATGATGGTCTCTTTATGCAGAAATTCAGGGATAATAAGCAAGAGGAAGAAAAAAATCCGTGGATCACAGACAAGAGCTGGCTGGAAAGGACAGATGTGAGTTTTGAAGTGCCATTCAAAGATTTTACATTGAAATCCACAATGTATGACATTGACATTCCGGGATACAACAGTGGATGCAATAAGCTGCATCTGTTTGATCTTGACAGTGTGGATGAGGCGATTATTTACGATGGAATACAGTTCGATAAAAATGATATTAAAAAGAATCTCACACTGTTCCTGTACCCCGATGACAGCGATGAGGCGGGACAGCTCCTGAGAATATACCAGCAGTATTTCATGGTGAGCAATGCGGCACAGCTCATCATAAAAGAGGCGGAGGACAGAGGCGTAGATCTTTATCATCTGCATGAACATGTATGCATCCAGATCAACGACACACACCCGACGATGGTGATACCAGAGCTTATCCGTATCCTGACAGAGCAGAAGAATTTCAACATTGACACAGCAGTGGATGTTGTGAGCAGGACATGTGCATATACAAATCACACGATTCTAGCAGAAGCACTGGAAAAATGGCCAATCAGTTATCTGGAGAAAGTGGTCCCGCATCTGATGCCGATTATTCGTGATCTGGACAGAAGAGTGAGAAGAGATTTTCACGACGAGAGAGTCTACATTATTGATAACATGGACAGAGTACACATGGCGCATATTGATATCCACTTCGGATACGCAGTCAATGGTGTTGCAGCCCTTCATACAGAGATTCTTAAAGAGTCAGAACTGAAACCGTTCTATGATATTTATCCGCAGAAATTTAACAACAAGACAAACGGAATCACATTCCGCAGATGGCTTGTGCACTGCAACCATGATCTGGCAGAGTATATCAAAGAACTGATCGGACCGGGGTATATGGAAAATGCAGAGGAGTTGGAAAAACTCTTGCAGTACAAAGATGACGTAAAGGTTCTGGAAAAACTCAGAGAGATCAAGGCGGATGCAAAGAAAGAACTGAAAAAATATCTGAAGATGACACAGAATGCGGACATTGATGAAAATGCAATATTTGATATTCAGATCAAACGTCTACATGAGTATAAGAGACAGCAGATGAATGCATTGTATGCGATCTGGAAATATAAAGAGATTAAAAAAGGCAATCTGCCGAAGAGACCTCTAATGATGATCTTCGGGGCAAAGGCAGCACCGGCCTACACAATCGCAAAAGACATCATTCATCTCATACTCTGTCTGCAGCAGCTCATCGACAACGATCCGGAAGTGAGTCCATACTTAAAGATTGTCATGGTAGAGAACTATAATGTGACAAAGGCAGAAAAACTGATTCCGGCATGTGATATTTCCGAGCAGATTTCACTGGCTTCAAAAGAAGCATCAGGAACAGGCAATATGAAATTCATGCTGAACGGAGCTGTGACACTCGGAACAGAGGACGGTGCGAACGTGGAAATCCACCAGCTTGTAGGCGATGACAATATCTATATTTTTGGAGAAAAATCAGAGAAAATTCTCAAACTGTATGCGACATCAGGCTACTGTTCAGAGGATATCTACAACAACGACCCTGAGGTGGAGGAACTGGTAGACTTTATCATCAGTAAAGATCTGATTCGCATCGGTGATCCAGTGAACCTGGGACGTCTGTATAAGGAGATTGTGAGCAAAGACTGGTTCATGGCTCTTCTGGATTTGAAAGATTACATCCGAACAAAAGAACGTATGCTGATTGATTACGAAGATTCACAATCATGGGAGAAGAAGATGCTTGTAAATATCGCGAAAGCAGGATTTTTCTCATCAGACAGAACGATAGTCGATTACAATCGAGATATTTGGCATTTATAAGGAGATAGTTGATTATGAGAAAAACAGGAATACTTATGCCTTTATCAGCACTCCCATCACGGACAGGAGTTGGAGAACTTGGAAACTCAGCATATCTTTGGCTCGATCTTTTGCAAGAAAACGGAGTAGGAATATGGCAGATTTTGCCGTTGAATCCATTGGGTTATGGAAACTCTCCTTACCAGCCGTATTCTTCCTGTGCAGGAGATGAACTTTATATTAGTCTCGAAGTACTTTATGAGGAAGGACTTCTTATAGAAATGCCACCTTCATTTAGGGAGAAAGAAAAACAAGTAGATTATGAAGCGGTACGTATGTTTAAAGAGCCTTTTTTGAGGAGTGCGTATCATAGATTCACAGAAAAAAATCTGCAGGAGGGTACAGGGTATCAGGACTTTATTTCTCAAAAATGGGTACGCGAATACAGTGTGTTTCGAGCACTAAAGTCTGCAAATAATGGTGTATGCTGGAATGAATGGAAACAGGAAGACAAAGAATGGCCGAAAAAAAAGACCGCACTTAAGGTGGAGATAGAAGATGAGGCACAGTATCAAATGTTCTTGCAATATTTGTTTTTTACACAATGGATGAATGTAAAAAAAGCTGCTAACCAAAAAGGCATTGAGATTATGGGAGATGTTCCATTCTATGTGGGTTTAGATTCTGTAGACGTATGGGCAGGAAGAGATAACTTTCTTTTAGACACGGACGGACGCCCAATTTTTATTGCAGGAGTACCACCAGATTATTTCAGTGAAACTGGTCAGAGATGGGGAAATCCTATTTATAACTGGGATTATATGGGAAAAAACGAATATCAGTTTTGGGTAGAACGGATTGCTTATAGTAGCAAATTATTTGATATAATTAGGATAGATCATTTCAGAGCATTTGATACCTTCTGGAAAATACCTATAACTTGTCCTACTGCAGTAGACGGAGAGTGGGTCGAAGCTCCAGGTTACGAAGTTATTGACACATTAGAAAAGAAAATTTCAGGCTTGAATTTGGTAGCGGAAGATTTAGGAGATTTGCGACCGGAGGTGATTACACTAAAAGAGCATTACCATCTTAAGGGAATGAAAATTCTAGTATTTGCTATTGAAATAAAAGGTAAATATGCATATGATTCCTCTAAAGATGATGAAAATGTTATATTTTATACAGGAACTCATGATAATGATACTTTAATGGAATGGTACCGGAATCTTACGAAATCTAAACAACGTAAAATACGCCGTTATTTAAAAAGAAAAGGATTTACCCAAGGAAATATTAAAGATCGATTGATTTCTTATATACTAGAAAGTAATGCTGAATATGTAATAATACCGGCACAAGATATTCTAGGATTGGGAAAAGAAGGACATATGAATACTCCAGGAACTGTTGCAAGGCCAAATTGGGAGTGGCGACTGACAGAGTTTATAAACATAAAAAAAGAGATTGCAAAGTATAAAAAATCTATTATGCTTCGTAAACGAATGTAAGGGAAATAAGTATTTAAATGTAATTAATGAAAGAATTAAATATTTACAAGTAATATCAAATAAAAGGGAGGATTGAAAAATAGGTGAGTAATCCATCAATGAGGTTGCAAAAAAGCCCTTAAAGAAAAATGGCTCTAAGTTAATAGTTGGGAGCCTGTGAAAAAATCTCTGTAAATTAAACAATACAAAGGTCTTCTATGATAAA
>JAHHTM010000060.1 GCA_020024675.1 Muricomes sp. | reverse complement strand
TTCTTAGGTAATATACAACGTATACATTATAACATTATGTATATAATTCGACAAGAAAAAATATTCGATGTAAAAGGAGAAAAATGGAAACCCTGCAAGATCATGTAATCTTACAGGGAATATTCTGAAAAAATAGTAGTTATTGTTTTGGATTTTTAGGTCTAATAACAGTTGGTTCATATTGCAAGAGATCTTTATAAGAAGTTTTTTCGGAATTATTTTCTATAGAAGAAGGAATAAGACCAGTGCAGTCTGTTACACAGGCAGCGTTTTTGAGGTAATCAAACTGATCGATGAGCTTTTGATTTTCCTTTTTATCTAACATGTTTAACACTCCAATCTATTTAAAAATATTGTTTCATATATAGTATCTTCTCATTTAAAAATTGTATTCACAAAGAAATATGTTATACTCAAGAAGAAAAATATAACTTAAAAAATAATTCAATATGAAAGAAGGTTGATTATGAATTTAATAATTGATACACATGCACATACATTGGTCAGTGGACACGCTTACAGTACAATACACGATATGGCAAAGGCAGCATATGAAAAAGGTTTGAAAGTACAATGTCTTACAGAACATGCGCCGGCAATGCCAGGAACTTGCCATTCCTATTATTTTATGAATCTTGATAAAGTTCCACGACAAATGGATGGTGTAGAGTTACTTTTAGGAACAGAATTAAACATTTTGGATCCATTAGGCAATGTAGATCTTCCAGAAGATATATGTAAAAAATTAGATATTGTAATCGCAAGTATTCATCCACCTTGCTATGGCTTGAACCACACAGTTGAAGAAAATACACAGTCATATTTAGAAGTAATGAAAAAACCATATGTAAATATTATTGGTCACCCAGATGATAGTCGTTTTCCAATTGATTATGAGCAAATTGTAAGAATGGCGAAAGAAACAGAAACACTGCTTGAAGTGAATAATTCATCCTTAAGTCCGATTACATTTAGAGAAGGAGCAAGAGAGAACGTGTTACAAATGCTTGATCTTTGTAAACAATATGAAGTTATGATTACGACAGGCAGTGATGCACATGTTGATGTTGATGCAGGAAATTTTAAATATGTTGAAGAGATTCTTGAATATTGTGCATTTCCAGAAGAGCTTGTAGCTACAACAGATATAAAAAAATTGAAACCTTATATTAATAAATATAAGTAAAATATAAATTGTATACAAATTTTAAAGAAAAGTGTAGACTTCATAAATTTAGTGTGCTAAAATGTAACAGAAGTCGAATGGCTGACAAAGGAGAACGGAATAATGGGAAAAAAGATTAAGACAGAAGCTGTAGACCATCTGTTTGACGGAATCTTGTGTCTGAGTAATAAGGATGAGTGTTATACCTTTTTCGAAGATATTTGTACAATTAATGAACTGTTGTCACTGTCACAGAGATTTGAAGTTGCCATGATGCTTAGAGAGCAGAAGACATATCTTGAAATCGCTGAGAAGACGGGCGCTTCTACAGCCACGATCAGTCGTGTTAACCGATCATTGAATTATGGAAATGACGGATATGACATGGTATTTGACCGGATGAAAGACAAATAATTAAAAGAGGATGCAATGCATGCATCCTCTTTTTACATTTAATGATCTTTAGTAAGTCCATCGATTAATTTTTCGATTAAAAGTTTTTTGACGTAAACGTCAAAACTTAAATTACAAATAAAAGAAAAAAGTTGAAGAAATTCACGATCTTCTTCGGATTCGTCTGAAAAAGTTTTCTCAGATTTTTCGAAGCAAGATTTCAGATTTTCAATTAATGGTTCAATCTCTTCTTTTTCAGAAATACAAATCTTTTCATATAATGTTGTAATGTCGAGATTTGGGTTATCACAGAAGCATTTTTCTGTGATAGGAGAAAGAAGTGTTTCTATATCTTTAATGGAAAGAATATTCTTAAAGTAATAGATAAAGATCAACATAAGTACATGTTCTTTTGTATACTTTTTCTTTGTTGGAGCAGGAAGAAGATTATTCTTAACATAATTATTGATCATAGTCTTTGTAAGAATTTTATCTTTTTCGTAGCGTTTTGTGGAAGCAAGCTGTTCGTCCATAAAAGTAGTAACTTGATCCATGTACAGATCAATATTAGGTATGTCTCCCGGATGAACGTAATCTATACGGGAAATGCTTTCTAAAATGCTGTTAAGCAAATCATTTGAATCAATTCTCATAATATCACCTCAATATGTTTATTATATAGTAATTGAAACTAGATGGCAAGTGTTTTCCCATTGTTTTGCGTGACAGAAAGATAAAATTGAGATATAATCATAAGCGTGATGTTTTAGTTAAAAAATGTTGATAAGGTAGGAAAAATACGGCACTGTGTTGATAAGTTGTGTCGGCAGATAGGAGAGACAGATGAGTATTTATGATACATTAAATAAAGAGCAGCAGGAGGCTGTATTTTATACGGATGGACCGCTTCTTATCCTGGCAGGAGCAGGTACAGGAAAAACAAGAGTGCTGACACATAGAATATCATATCTTATAGATCAAAAAGGTGTGAACCCATGGAATATTCTGGCGATTACGTTTACAAACAAAGCGGCTGCTGAGATGCGTGAACGTGTAGATAATCTTGTTGGAATCGGCTCAGAGAGTGTATGGGTCAGTACGTTTCATTCAACATGTGTTCGACTATTGAGAAGACATATAGACAGACTTGGATATGATAATAATTTTACAATCTATGATACAGATGATCAAAAGACACTTATAAAAGATGTATGTAAATTATTGGATATCGATACAAAAGTTTTAAAAGAAAGAACCATTTTAAGCACGATTTCATCTGCAAAAAATGAGATGATTTCTCCAAAAGAGTTTGAAATAAATTCTTATGGTGATTATGGTAAACAAAAAATTGCAAAAATTTATGTAGAATATGAAAGACAAATGAAGGCGAATAATGCTTTAGATTTTGATGACCTTCTTGTAAAAGCAGTGGAGTTATTGCAAACACAGCAGGATGTGCTGGAAAATTACCAGGAAAGATTTAAATATATCATGGTAGATGAGTATCAGGATACAAATAATGTTCAGTTTAAATTTGTAAGTCTGCTTGCAGGAAAGTATAAAAACTTGTGTGTCGTAGGTGATGACGATCAGTCAATCTACAAATTCCGTGGCGCTGACATTAAAAACATTTTGAATTTTGAAAATGAATTTCAAGATACAAAAGTCATTAAACTGGAGCAAAACTATCGTTCTACACAGTCAATTCTGGACGCTGCGAATGCAGTCATCAAAAATAATCATGGAAGAAAAGAAAAAAGCCTTTGGACAGAAAATGGAGAAGGGGAGAAAATAAGATTACGCCAGTTTGATTCAGGATATGATGAAGCAGAATTTATTGCACGTGATATTAGAAACAATATCCAGAACGGATCTACCTATAATGATCATGCCATCTTGTATCGTACAAATGCACAGTCTCGTTTGTTTGAAGAATATTTTGTCTCATCAAATATTCCATATAAAATTGTAGGTGGAGTAAACTTTTATGCGAGAAGAGAAATAAAAGACTTACTTTCTTATTTAAAAACAATTGACAATGGAAAGGATGATCTTAAATGTACCAAAGCGAGGAATTGGACTGACAACAATCAATCGTGTGCAGGAATATGCACTTGATGGGGAAATCAGCTTTTATGATGCATTAAAAGGAGCAGATTTAATTCCAGATGTGGGAAGAGCAGTATCAAAGCTGGAGTCATTTATGGCAATTATCCAGTATTTTAAAGAGTTTTCAAAAAATGAAAGTTTATCTGATCTTTTAAAAGAAATCATAGAAAAGACAGGATATATAGAAAGTCTTGAAAATGAGGATAAAGCCACCGCAGAAGCTAGAATCGAGAATATAGATGAGTTGCTTAGCAAAGTGTCGGATTATGAAGAGACATGTGCAGATAAAGATGAAATGCCGACTTTAAGTGGATTTTTGGAAGAAGTGGCGCTTGTTGCAGATATTGACAGTTTAGAAGAAGATCAGGATTATGTAGTTTTGATGACCTTACATAGTGCAAAAGGACTTGAATTTCCGAATGTTTATCTGGCAGGAATGGAAGATGGATTATTTCCAAGTTATATGACAGTGTCTTCTGATGATGTGGATGAGTTGGAAGAAGAAAGAAGACTTTGCTATGTTGGAATTACAAGAGCAGAGAAAAATCTGACACTTACTTTTGCAAAAAAACGTATGGTTCGTGGAGAAACAAGATATAATAAAATGTCAAGGTTCATAAAAGAGATTCCAACAGAGCTTCTTGATTCAGGAAGCAAAGTAAAGGAAACAAAAGAAGTTCCGACGCAGAATGCATATTTCCAGGCTAAGCAGGCGTTTAAGCAAAAAGCATTTTCAACAGGCTTTTCAAAACAGCAGTTTACAGTTACAAAAGAAAAACAACTTTCCTATGTAGTAGGTGATAGGGTAAAACATATTAAATTTGGGGAAGGTACTGTACTTGATATAACAGAAGGCGGACGTGATTTTGAGGTTACGGTAGAGTTCGATGGACCTGGAGTAAAGAAAATGTTTGCTGCATTTGCAAGACTGCAGAAAGTATGATAAAATCCCGTAAAAAAGTAGTAATATGAAAATGTAAGTGATATAATATCTAAAAGTGGACTTTACGGATGAAAAGGGGAAAGGACGTGGATTATATGAATAAAATTGAAGAATTAATTGCTGAAACAAAATTAAATGAGTTACTTCGAAGAAAAGAAGATGAGAAGCAGAAAAATATAGTTCTCTGGGTTCTTGCCATTATCGGTGCAGTAGCTGCAGTAGCCGGTATCGCATATGCAGTATATCGTTATTTTACACCAGATTATCTGGAAGACTTTGACGATGAATTTGATGATGATTTTGATGACTATTTCAGCGAGGAAGACGAGGCATTTTAATCACGTGGTTATGACCATTAGTGGACAGGATGTGAGTATATCAGCAACCTGTCCACTTTTTCGTTTATATATAAACAATTGGAGGACAAAATGAAGAAAAAACAGATATTGGAAGGCGTTATTGAAAAGGTTGAATTTCCAAATAAAGGTCTTGTGTGGATTCCGGAAGAAGAAAAATATGTTACTGTGAAAAATGGTATTCCAGGACAAAAAATCCGTTTTATGGTAAATAAATTCAAAAAGGGGAAAGCAGAAGGAAGACTGTTGGAAGTTTTGGAAAAATCCCCCCTTGAGACGAGAGAACCTGTCTGTAGTATCTTCCCAGCATGTGGAGGATGTATGTATCAGACAATGGCATATGAAGAACAGTTGAAAATGAAATCTACACAGATTAAAGAACTTCTGGATGCGGCTGCAAAAACAGAATATGAGTTTGAACAGATAAAAGCAAGTCCGAAAGAGTTTTGCTATCGAAACAAGATGGAGTTTTCATTTGGGGATGAATACAAAGATGGACCGTTGTCATTAGGACTCCATAAAAAAGGAAGTACATACGATGTATTAACGGCAGGCGACTGTAAACTAGTACATGAAGATATGAACAAGATTCTTTTATGTGTACTCGAATATTTTAGAACAAGAAATGTAAGTTATTACAAAAAGTTGCAGCATGAAGGATATCTTCGTCATCTTCTCTTAAGAAGAGGAGATACAACAGGCGAAATTTTAGTAAATCTTGTTACAACAACTCAGGAGCAATACGATCTTCAGCCATTAGTGGAGGAACTTTTATCACTGGAACTGGAAGGAAAGATTGTCGGAATTCTTCATATTTTGAATGATTCTTTGTCAGATGTAGTACAAAGTGATGAAACAATTGTTTTATATGGTCAGGATTATTTTTATGAAAAGATTCTCGGACTGGAATTTAAGATTACTCCGTTCTCATTCTTCCAACCAAACTCAAGAGGTGCGGAAGTGCTTTACAGCACAGTTAGAGAGTATATTGGCGATATTCATGATATGACGGTGTTTGATCTTTTTAGTGGAACAGGAACAATTTCTCAGGTTCTTGCACCAGTTGCAAAAGAAGTAATAGGTGTAGAAATCGTGGAAGAAGCAGTTGTAGCGGCCAGAGAAAATGCAAAAAGAAATGGACTTATGAATTGCCGTTTTATCGCAGATGATGTATTTAAAGCATTGGATGAGATCGAAGAGAAACCAGATGTGATCGTGCTTGATCCACCAAGAGACGGAATACATCCAAAGGCTTTACCGAAGATATTAGATTATCAGGTGGATAATATTGTTTACATTTCTTGCAAAGCAACAAGCCTTGCTAGAGATTTAGAAATGATACAACAAAGAGGTTATAAATTGGTAAAAGCAGTGTGCGTGGACCAATTTTGTGAAACTGTGCATGTTGAGACGGTATGCTTGCTGTCAAGAAAAGATAAATAAGTGCCAAAAAGTGGCGTATTTCCGGGCTTTTTGCGAGGTGAGCATCATCAAAGAAGCCTTGTGAAAAGCTCGGTTTTCTTATATGGAAACATATCTACTTTTCAGTCTGATTGGAGTATGAGTGGATGACCGGAAAATAGCGGTAGCGTTTAGGCTGTGGATTAGATGCCAAGGTTGTGGCAGTGATATGGACAATAAAGCTGACCGCAGTTCAGGACACTTGATACTAAGAGGCAGAAGTGGCAGTTGAATAGATAACAGAGATAGGAGACTTGAAAATATGTGTCATTTTTGATTTTGGAGATATTAAAATAATGAAAAAATGATAAAGAAGACATGGGACGAATTTCGAGCAACGTTAGCATCAGGTGCAGTTTCTTATAACGAGATTGCTGAAGCGAAAAAATACATGTTTCTAAAAGTTTATAGTGATTTGTTTCATGATAATTTTGGTCTTCCACTTGGCTCGTTTGATTTCCGCTTCCATATCGGAAGAGATATGACTTCCAAAGCCACAAACCTCAGAGCATTTGCTCATGATGGCATTTCCGAAGAAAAGACCAAGTTCGCGTTAATTCGGGTTGATATCATTCTAAAACTGCGGAAACAGTAGGTGTGGTGCGATAGGGATGTATCCTTGCTCCATTGCGAAGCGGCTGTAAGCTCTAGTAGCAGCTATTTTATCTATTTATGGATAAAGAAATAGTTATCAAATACATAGATAAATATAATAGGAGAGAGAAAAAATGAAAGTAATAGGAATACAAATAAAT